>JANOGQ010000603.1:0-27191 GCA_031406105.1 Lysobacterales bacterium
AAACGGATCCCCAGGGGCGACCTCGAGCCGAAGATGTGTTGCGCGAGGGCGAAACCCGCAGGATTGAAATCGCGCCTTCCGTGACGCCCGGGCGACCATCCCCTCGAACCCGCGACACGCATTGGCCCAGAAGCCCAACGCCAGCCAGGGAGCGAATCCCGGATCGACGCGGGCATTCGCCGCACTAATGCATGCCCGCTTACTCAGAAGCATGGAATTTCATAGTGCTTCAGAGTAAACTTCAGAGTAATGAATTTACTTGATACAATACGCCGCCCCGAGGGAAAGACGCTTGAATTCAAGCGTGACTTGAGTTCGCCGATTGGCATTCTTCGCACTGTCGTGGCTTTCGCTAATACAGCTGGCGGAACCTTGCTTATCGGCGTTGCGGATGGTTCAGGTAATGTTCGAGGGGTCGATGATCCAATGGCCCTTGAAGAGAAAGTCGCCAGCTTGATTAGCGATTCCATCACTCCGCGCCTGCTGCCAGACCTGGAATTGTTGAGCTTCCGCGATACTCACGTCCTCGCAATTCAGGTTTATCCAAGCCCTTCACGCCCACATCATCTCACCAAGTCAGGCCCCCAGGCTGGAACATATGTTCGTGTTGGCTCCACGAATCGGCGAGCAGATGAAGCACTGATTGCTGAAATGCAGCGCTTTTCCAGAGGAGATGTATTCGACGAACACCCGATGCCTGAACTCGACTCAGAAGCCATTGACTTCCGAGCAGCTTCCGAGTTCTTTGCCAGCGTACGGCGATTGAGAACAAGGGATCTGGAGTCACTGCACTTGCTGGTTCACTTTCAAAACCGGCTGGTGCCAACAGTAGGGGGAGTATTGCTGTTCGGCACAAACCGCCTTGAGCAATTTCCTGATGCCTGGATCCAGGTGGGTAAATTTGGTGGGGTCGACAAATCAAAAATCGTAGATCAGGCTGAGCTTAAAGGGCCGTTGCTTCAGTCCATTGAAGACGCTATTGCGTTTGTTGAGAAGCATTCAATTCGGGGCGCAGACATAGGGCGTTTGCGTCGAGTGGATCGTTGGTCCCTGCCGCCGGTAGCAGTGCGTGAGGCGGTAATCAACGCTGTCGCTCACTGTGATTATGCACAAGCTGGGGCGCCCATACGGCTGGCACTTTTCGATGATAGGCTGGAAGTTGAAAACCCGGGATTGCTTCCTTTCGGGCTCACGATTGCTGATTTGTCGCTTGGTATTTCCAAATTGCGCAACCGTGTCATCTGCAGAGTGTTCCACGAACTCGGCCTGGTTGAGCAGTGGGGTAGTGGAATTCAACGAATGATTTCAGCCTGTCGGGATGCTGGACTTGCGGCACCCGAAATGGAGGAAATTGGAAATCGCTTTCGCCTGACGTTGCGGATCAGGCAAGTAAAACCGATTGAACTGGACGATATTGACAGCGCAATCGTTGATCTTCTGCAAAAGCCAGACGGGCTTCCTACTCGTGAGATAGCAGAATCCATCGGGCTCACAACACGCGCCACCCGTACACGCCTCGTTGGCTTGGTTGGGAAGGGTCTGGTGCGCGAAATCGGGACTGGGCCAAAAGACCCAAGACGCCGCTACTTTGCAACGATAGTGAGCTGAGTCAGCAGTACGTGCCAAACAAGATTTAATCCTAAGGTGGAACATGCGCACTTCCGGCAAAATCACACACTGGAACGCCGAAAAACGCTATGGCTTCATCACCTCGAACACGGGTGGCGACAATGGCCAAAAAGGCCCAACGCCAGCCAGGGAGCGAAACCCGGATCGACGCGGGCATTGACAACCCAGTGATGTGGTACCGGATGCGCTCATACCGCTGGCGCGGCCTCTGCAGGCGCCAGAACCGGAATCTCAATGCGACGGACGCAAGTTCTGCAAGCAGATGACCCGCTGTGACGAGGCTTATTATTTTCTTCGGAACTGTCCCGGTATTGACATGGATGGCGACGGGGATGGGGTGCCTTGTGAATGGGAAATGTGCGGCCGGCGCTGAGTTGTCCCGATCGTCCAATGTAGGAAACTTTCAAGTAATTCTTCTGAGGGGTCTTCCCGCTATTCCCGAATCTACTTCAATGTGCGTTCCTGATGTTGCAAGCACCAATTTCCTACAGGAATTACCAAAAATTCCTATAGTGCCAGGTCTTCCCTCGCATTTACTATTCAGCATTCCTGGGTTAGATGGCCCACGCCACTTCAACTATCAGTTTGCGCTGGAGTAGATTATGTTTGTGAACACTTTGTCAAAAATGCAGCAGGACCTGCGGTTTTTAACGGCTGCTGAAAGGGAACAGTTGGCCTTGACGGCTTGGAATAGCCTGGGTGACGGTTCTGATCCCGCGGTCAGTCAGCAGTTGGACCCTGGCGGAATCGAGCTTGCCCTGCAGCGCGATGGTGAATTGGAGTCGGGCGAAACCAGCGCAATCACCAGTGAGAAATTTCTACAGTGCACTCGTCGCTAAACCTCTGTTGTATGCGGAGGTAAGAGGGATTCGACGCGCACTACTGGTTCGCTTTCCTTTTTCGGTGCTCTATCGAGTACGCGAGCCCAACGTGATCAGGGTGTTGGCATTGCGCCACCACAAGCGGAAGAATGTTTTAGCTGCCGGTCGCAAGTAGGTCGAATCGGGTGAATTTCGACTTCGGGTTGATAACGGTTAGGCACAAACTGGGAGCAGTTTCACAACGCCGATTTTAAACCCGTCGAATTCGACGGGTTTAAAAAGGCAGGCTGGTTTGAACAGCTTCACCCTCACGCCGAAACAGTGGATAGAGACAACCGCGTAAGCACGCACCTGGAGCAGCAATGAGACCCTTGAATATACCCAATATGGGCATTAATATACCCAATATGGGTAGAAAAGCTGTTGGCGATATTCGTAATCAACCGATCACTATGGTCGATGCTCTGTTTTCCAGGACACAGCAACGTGTGCTGGCATTGCTATTTGGTCAACCTGAACGAAGTTTCTATGCCACCGAAATCATTATGCTTTCTGAAGGTGGTTCAGGTGCAATTCAACGCGAGCTATCCAAGCTGTCGAGCAGTGGCTTGATCAACGAAACCCGCATTGGCTCTCAACGGCACTTCCAGGCGAATGCTGATGCACCGCTTTTTTCCGAGCTGTGTGCGATTGTGCAAAAGACCATTGGATTGGCAGAGCCGCTCAAGACGGCCTTGAAGCCGCTGGTTGACCAGATCGAGCTAGCGTTTGTTTTCGGTTCCGTTGCCAAGAAATCGGATTCTGCGACCAGCGATATCGATTTGATGGTGATCAGCGACACATTGGTTTATGCGGATGTATTTCTGGCGCTGGAAGAAATGGCTTATAAACTGGGACGGGCCATTCAGCCGACGATCTATTCAAAAGAGGAACTGGCACACCGCCTTGAGTCCGATAATGCGTTTGTAAGGCGGGTTTTGAAGCAGCCGAAGATCTGGATTATTGGGCAAGAAAGTGACCTCCAAACTGCATAATCTCACTGGCCCGGGAAAGTCGCTTGTGGCAGAACCCCCCGATCGGGCTGAATTTGTTGGTTTGGTAAAGTCGGCAACCGCGCGCCTTCGTGACGCCGCCAATACTTCCCTTGCCCTGGAGAGCCGGTTTGACCTGGCCTACAACTCTGCCCATGCTTTTAGCCTGGCCGCTTTGCGCGCGCAGGGGTTCCGTGCGCATAACCGCTATATCGTCTTCCAGGTATTACCCGAAACCCTGGGTTTGGGGCCAGAAGTGTGGCGCATATTGGCCAAAGCACATGATCTTAGAAATGTGAGTGAATACGAAGGCGATCTGAATGTGGATGAACGGTTAGTAACCGATCTGGTAACAGCTACCCAGGCAGTGGCGACAGCCGTTGAGAAATTGACCTTACCCTGACACACGCTCAGCTGAAACGTGAATGCTCTTTTTCTATTCCGCTGCTTTTCTTGATCCAGCGCTCGTTCCAACTGGCAATCCTGCCTTTGCAACGGTCAACAGCCTCTGTGGAAAACTGCCCAGGGCACCGTCGCCACCACTGATTGTTCGGCGCGATCAGACAGCTTCGCGGCTCTCAACTGCTCGTCGAACTGTATCCAGATTGATGCTGGAATCGTAACCGGAACCCAGCTTTGAGAATTCGAAGGTCAAAGACAGTCCTTTGGATTTCCCGAAAGCAGCAATACCGGAATTGAGCGTAGAACTGAAGTCGGTTAAATCAAACGCTGCGTAGTAGCTTGTCGGCGCAAGCACACAAAGCGTGATATTGGTTGCTTGCAGTACCGGTTGAGTTTCGAGCTTGTATCCAAGTTGCTCCCGGTGGGTTTTGGACCAGGTAAACAACAAGCCGTACCTCAGAATTTCAATGGCAGCAAAAAGCGGATTGTCGCTGCCGACTTTCAGTTCGATCAATGAATAATGAGTTGGGCTTTGTCGATACACCAGGTCAACAGAAGCCCTTTTATCTTTAGCAGCGCTTACCACGCCGGACGCTGTGGGCATCTGATTCGACCAACTTTCCCCACAACTGAGCACGATGGCACGTTCAAGCTGAAGCTCGGGGCTTGTGTTGTTTGTTGACAGATCCAGGTGGCGTTTCCATCTCCAGTTTTCCCTCGAAGGGTTTGAGTAGGCGCTTGCACCTCGGCCCGACCAGTTGTTGGAGATTTGTTGATAGGCCTTGTCGAGAAACTCATGCGTTCCTGTGATGGGGGTGCTTCTGCGTGTCAGTTCATTCGCGGCCGAGCGATGTTTGGCAATCGCTGGCGGAGCCTATCGAACCAGGTCGCAGTCACACATCCGCGGTCCGGTTACGTCGTGGAAAGCCAGGAGGCGGCTTTGTGGGCGTTCACTCGTACGAACAATTTTGCGGATGCGATTCTGCTGGCCGCGAATCTTGGTGAGGACGCCGACACGACGGCCGCGGTGTGTGGCCAGGTTGCCGGGGCCTGGTACGGCGAGTCGGGCATCCCGCCCCATTGGCTGGAATGTCTGGCGCTTCGCCCGGACATTGCCACCCTGGCCGATCGGCTCGGCATGAGTTCCGAAAAGCGCGCTTGATGGATGGCGACAAATGGGCCTGGCAATAAAGGGGCCTAAAAAAGGGGCCTAAAAAAGGGGCCGGGCACTTTTTCGAATGCGTCAAACTAAATGTATCCGGCCCCTTAAACCAGAAACAGCTCCATTATCCGACAGCAGTCAGCGGTAATTTCCTGCCCCGGCCCCTTCGGTAATAGGCCAAACTGCTTGTTGTCAGGTTTATCTGGTTCCATCAGGAGTTGAGAAAGCGCTTATCGCCGGCAGCGGGCAACCCGAACCGGGTTTGGAACAGCGCATGTTAACCTGACCTTTGAACCACTTGTTCCCATATCGGGAACAAACTATCATATGAATTATTGCGTGGAGTAAGGGGTGAGAATCATTGCTCTCAAGACCATCCGGGATTTCTGGCAGAAAGCTGCGCATAGAGACAGTGAACAAGCACTTAAATCGTGGTATGCAATTGCACGCAAAGCCGGCTGGGCAAGTCCGCAAGACGTCAAGGTGCAGTTTGGTCATGCCAGCATCATTGGAGGTGGGCGAGTCGTGTTTAACATAGCAGGCAACAAGTATCGCCTGGTGGTGAAATTCAACTATGCCTATCGTCTGGGCTACGTCCGGTTTATTGGTACGCACTCCGAATACGATGCAATTGATATGGAGACGATCTAATGAAAATCAGGCCGATCCGAACCAAAACCGACTATGCTGCCGCCATGAAGCGCATCGATCAGGTTTTCGACGCCAGGCCAGGCACTCCCCAGGGCGATGAACTCGAGGTGCTAACGCTGTTGGTTGAAAACTATGAACGGCAGCACTATCCGGTCGAGGCGCCTGACCCGGTGGAATTTATAAAGAATGTCATGGAGTTCATGGGGCTGGGCCAGAACGAACTGGCGGTGGTACTGAATTCACGTTCCCGGGCCTCGGAAATACTCAGCCGCAGGCGCCCGCTGACCTTGTGGCAGATCCGCAAAATTTCAGCCGCCTGGGGGTTGCCGGCTGATTCTCTTATTTCTGAATATGAAGTTGCCTAAAGTATTGGGGTCAGAGTAAAGGGACAAAGTGAAATTGAGCAGCGGCGCTCAGTTTCGGAGTTGGTTCACCCATTCCCTGAATATTTCAGTCCTTAGTACAAGCCCTCACCTAAATGTCCAGAATCTCGTTGATCAGTGGGTATCGCCATCGAAGCCCATAGCTACCACAAACTACGACAACCCGGTGATGTGGTACCGGATGCGTTCATACCGCTTGCGCGGCCTCTCCAGGCGCCAGAACCGGAATTTCAATGCGACGGGCGCAAGTTCTGCGAGCAGATGACCAGCTGTGACGAGGCTTACTACTTTCTTCGCAACTGTCCCGGCAATGACATGGATGGTGACGGGGATGGGGTGCCTTGTGAATGGGAAGTGTGTGGCGGGCGATAAGTTGTCCAGATTGGCCAATGTAGGCAACTTTCAAGTAATTCTTCTGAGGGGTCTTCCCGCTATTCCCGAATCTACTTTAATGTGCGTTCCCGCGGAGCGCGGTTGAGCGCTTGGGTTCCGGGCCCTAAACTGAATACCAAGTTGTCTTTTCAGTTTCTCCGGCTCGGTGATTTCTTACACGTTTAATAGCAAAGCTGCCAACGACTTCGTATCCAAAAGCTCGCACACTATCGTCAATGCCTTGAATGGCTTTCAGTGAAGAATCCAGGCCGGGCTGTGTGAAGTTTTCATCAATCGGAAAAACACAGTTTAACGCTACGCGTTAAACGTGATACATTATGGCAGAACGCGGTGATCAAGAGTTTTGCAGATAAAGCAACGGCGCAACTCTTCGGTGGGATTTGCCCGCGCCGGTGGCAATCGGTGCGAAAGTCGGCGGAAAGAAAACTGGCACTACTGGATGCAGCAACTTCGTTGGAGTTTTTGTACGCACCTCCTGGTAATCGATTGGAACTGTTGCAAGGCGACAGGAAAGGGCAACACAGAACTCGCATCAATGATCAATGGCGTGTGTGTTTTACGTGGAAGCAGGGCAACGCTTTTGATGTATCCATTGTTGACTACCATTGAGAACAAACTGATGCCAAAGAACAAAATGCGTCCCATACACCCCGGTGAAATACTCCGGGAAGAGTATCTGCAACCACTAAACCTGACGCCCAATGCACTGGCCATCGCGCTGCGCGTTCCGGCGCCCCGGATAAACGATATTGTCCTGGAACGGCGAGCCATTACACCCAATACGGCACTGCGACTGGCGCGTTACTTTGGTGGTGACGCGGGAAGCTGGATGAATCTGCAGGTAACTTATGATTTGAAGCAGGCCGAGCTTGCGGAAGGTAAAGAGATTCGTACCGAAGTAAATCCCAGAGCGGCGTGATCGTTTGGCCTTGAATCATGGCCAAACCTCACACCAAAGCGTAAACCATCTCCATCGCCAACCCCTCCTCATTCCTTGTCGGCGATTCTGGCAGAGTTGCGATCCTGGGAACAAAGCTGGCAGTGACCGCGCCTACCATCGCGTCCAGGGTCTTCAAGCTATTCTCGAATCTAATTTAATGTGCGTTCCCACCGGAACTCCCATGTCAGAGCGTTTTTCCTATATCGGATCAAGTGGATTTCGACTGCGGGTTGATAACGGCCTGGCACAAACTGGGAGCGCAATCCAACAAGCCCATTCCTTGACAAAGCACTCCAGTGGAGTATCGTTGATTTCCGTAGCCGAAACCCAGCCTTTTCAACGGAAAGCTGCACAACTGCTCTCCGAGATCGAAAAATCTGAGCTCATCACTCATCTTTCGGCGAACCCCAGTGCTGGAGCCCGCATCAAGGGCACAGGTGGAATCAGGAAGCTGAGGTGGTCATATGGCGGTCGAGGGAAAAGTGGTGGCGTCAGGGTTGTTTACTATTTCCATGACCTGGATATGCCGCTTTTCTTGCTGACTCTATTTGGTAAAAATGAAAAGTCTAACCTGTCGATGGAGGAGAAAAACACTCTGTCGAAGCTGGTAAGAGAACTTGTGAAGTGTTGGAGCGGGATGCAATGAGCAAGGCATTTGAAGAAATCAGCGCCGGTCTGGATGATGCCATCGCGCACGCCAAAGGCAGGAAGAGCGCAGTTATTGTCCACGAGCCTGAAACTATTGACGTAAAGGCAATCCGCAAAAAAACCGGCATGAGCCAACAGAAGTTTTGTACGACGTTTGGAATTTCATTGGGCACTTTGCGTCATTGGGAACAGGGGCTGCGTTCGCCACGGGGCCCGGCGAGAGTGCTGCTGAAGGTAGTGGATCATATTCCGGGTGCCGTTATCCAGGCGATTGGCAAATAGCGGATATCACGACATCTGGCGGTGCATTAGCTGGACCTCTGATCACTTTTCCGGGTTCCTGCACTGTGGCAAAGCGCGCTTCAGCTGAAACGCGCATGGTCAAATCCGAATATATAAAGGCAACGAACAGTTTAATTTCCTACAACAGGCACGGTGAATTCCTACATCCCCCCTGCAAAGCGTTGGTTAGGCTTCGTGACACACAAGCCAATCCTTCTATGTATCTATTATGGTACACTCCAGCACACCTCACGACCCAAAACCGGTCCGTTTCTATCGGCAGGACAATGGTGATGAGCCCGTGCGGGAGTGGCTGAAAAGTTTATCGAAGGAGAACAGGGCAAAGATCGGCAGGGACATCATGACATTGCAAGAAGGTTGGCCTATCGGTATGCCGCTGGCGCGAAAGTTAACCGACCGACTTTGGGAAGTACGCTCAAGGCTGAATCGCGAATCGGCCAGGACCATTTTCACGGTCAAGGACGAAACCATTATTTTGTTGCACGGATTCATCAAGAAGTCGCGCAAAACACCACGGCAGGATTTAATCATCGCGCGGGAAAGATTGGCGAAATTGTAAATTGGGAGATCAGGAAGAACCGATCATGGGAAAGCAGAATATTGGCAGCCGCTTCGATGAGTTTCTCGACGAGGAAGGTTTACTACAGGATGCCCAGGCGGTGGCGGCCAAGCGCCTTATCGCCCACCAGCTGGCCAAACTGATGGAAGAGCAGTCCCTGACCAAGATGGAACTGGCAAGGCGCATGCACACCAGCCGGGCGGCGCTTGACCGTTTGCTTGATCCCGAAAATCCCTCGGTAACCTTACAAACCTTGCAAAGCGCGGCAACGGCTGTTGGTGGGCGGCTACTCATTACGCTGGAGGTTTGAAAATCCCCGCAGCATGGTCTTCTAATCACGACCAAAAGCGCCAGTGAATGGCAAAAAGCGTTTCAGCTGTAACGTAATTAGTTGCGCAGTTGGCAAACAAAGCAACATCCGCGAAATTCCTCCGAAGGGTCTTCCCGCTATCCTCGAATCTACTTTAATGTGCGTTCCCGCGGGAACGCGGGTGAGCCGTCACGACACCTGGCGCGCTTGAGCACAAACAACACTCTGGCCTGAGGCGCTGCATTTGCCGGAGATTTCCTACGTAAGAACAGCGATTCTCCCATTCAGCCGCGCCTTCTGATTCCCCCAGAATTGCCATGTTGACACTTGCTATGTACACAGAACGTGCATACACTCAAAATGAAAACCGAATGGGATCCAGCAAAAGCAGCTTCAAATCTGCGAAAGCATGGCATCGACTTTTCTGATGCCGCTGTCGCATTGGAAGACAGAAACGCACTGACGATTGATGATTCAGGGCATGCAGAGCAGCGGTTCAAGACTCTGGCTCTTGGTCCACAGCTCGCAGTGTTGATGATCGTGCACATCGCGCCGAACGAAGACACCGTCCGGATTGTTTTAGCGCGACGAGCAGACCGGAAAGAAACCAGCTATTACTTCGATGGAATAAGCCATGAGTGAAGACTTCAGTAAAGGAAAACGCGGCACCGTTGTTCCCCCCGACCCGAACAAGTTGCGGATCACCATCCGCCTGGATGGCGACATCATCGCGTATTTCAAGCGCAAGGTGCATGAAGCGGGTGGCGGCAATTACCAGACGCTGATGAATCAGGCCCTGCGCGAATTAATTGATTCGGACTCGAAGCCATTGGAAGAGCGCTTGCGCAAGGTCATCCGCGAAGAGTTGCGCCAGGTTTCTGAAGCCCGCTAAGATCAGGAAACAGCGCTTCCAAGAAAGTCACCGACGTCGTCAAGTACACTGCCTTGACCGAGCACTTCCACACCGACAATCTGCCTGTCAGTAAGGGGTGTTTTCAGAATTACCAGTTAATTCGAAATTTCCTGGCAGCCATTCAACACGGAAAGTCCCATATTCTGTTATGTGAAGAAAGGCAGGCCGACCTGGTGCGCAGCTACCTGGTAACGGTTTCGTGCATGCGTGATTCTGCACATCGAAAGCGCTGCCGGGTGATTTTTTGGCAGAATATCCAGCGAGTATGTGGAGCGGACCTGGTGCTGTTTCTCGAATCCAAGTATGGAATTCGATAGAACCTGGACGGAAAAATAGGGTAACCGGCCAGAAACCATCCCTATCCTCGAATCTACCTTAATGTGCGTTTCTGCGGAAACGCCCAGTTGCGATGGAAATTGCCAAGGTGAATCTCTGATTATTGGAACCCCGCTTTCCCCGGCGAACTTCTCACCGAATTGAATACCACTGGGGGGCGGTCTCTTTTCCTACGGAACCAGAGGCGTTCTGCCCAGTCAAGCCACGCCCTTTGGCAGGTAGGCTTGCGAAGGATGATCACCAAAACCTCCAGCATTGAATCCCTATACCCCAATGGGGTAGTATTGGCGTGATATTCATCGAGACGTCTGTTTTTACCCGCCAGATCAAGAACCTGATTTCTGATGAAACTTACCTGGAGTTACAGGAATGGATCGCGGAGTCTCCAGGCCGGGGGAAGGTAATCCCGGGAAGTGCTGGTTGTAGGAAACTCCGCTGGAAGATAGCTGGTAAGGGAAAACGGGGTGGCATTCGGGTGATCTACTATTGGCTCAAGGAAAGCAATCAGATTTTTGTGCTGATCGCTTACGCCAAGGCAGACACGGATGATTTAACCCAGCAGCAGATCAGGCTGTTGCGGGATCTGGTCAAGAACGAGTTCCGGAGTCGGTGAAATGAAAGAACAACTCTTTGATGACCTGCTGACTTCAGTCAAGGAGGCAGGTCAGATTCTTCGCGGCAGGTTGCCGCCGACCAGGGTCTTTACGATGAAAGCCCTGGATGTTCGGCGGCTTCGACACAACCTCAAACTGAGCCAGGGTGAGTTTGCTGCACTGGTGCATGTGAGTGTAAAAACCCTGAGAAACTGGGAGCAAGGTGCACGCGCGCCAGGTGGCGCTGCTGCTGCACTCCTGACCGCGATCCGGAATGATCCGAAGAATGTAATCTCTGCGCTCAATTCAAGTTAATCGCTATCCTCGAATCTACTTTAATGTACGTTCCTGCGGGAACTCGGGTTAGCCGACACAACACCGGGCGCGCTTGAGCACAAACAACACTCCAGCCTAAGTCGGGGCATTTGCCGGAGATTTCCTACGTAAGAACAGCGAATCTCCCATTCCGCGCGCCCTCTAATCCTCCGACCATTGGCGGAGAAGATTCGCACGGTAATCCGCGAGGAATTGCGCCAGGTTTCTGGACAGCGCACAGGTCAGGCAGCAACTCGGGCTGACCCGAAAAAGCAAGAGAGGGCGCTTGTGAAGAATGACGGCCGTTACGATATTTCGAAATTGGCGCAAGTCCAATACGAACCAGGTTCAGGCGAGCAGGTGCTCAGGAGTCGGCTTGGTATCAAATCGCCACAGGAAATGGATGACAACGAAACCCGCGCCCTGAAAAGGGTGATGGTAGGGCTGGTGAGCAAATAGGATGCGACATATCGCTTCACCTCGGCCGATATCTGCGAGATTCACAGGATTTGGCTCGGTGAGATTTATGAGTGGGCGGGTGAGTTCCGACAGGTGAATGTGAGTAAGGGTGAGTTTCTTTTTGCAGCCGCTGCTCGTATTCCTGGCCTTGTGGCGAAATTTGAAAGCGAAGTACTGGCCCGATATACGCCGTGAAATCTGAGAGACCGTGCAGCGGTTGCCCGTGCGCTGGCAGTGGCACATGAGGAGTTGGTTCTTATCCATCCGTTTCTGGATGGCAACGGTCGGGTAGCTCGTGTAATTTCGATACTTATGGCTTTACAGGCGGGTCTGCCCGCCTTTCCTAAAAGTAATATCGCTATCCCGCAACTTTACCCGCAATTTTGCGGGATTTCGTCTGGTGTGCGATCGCGGTAGATGTATTGTATCGGCCTTCAAAGCATCCGGAACCTTAAATACCCATGGGAAGCCCAACGCAAGCCAGGGAGCGAATCCCGGATCGACGCGGGCATTGACAACCCGCTGATGGGGTAACGGATGCGATCATGCCGCTTGCGCGGCCTCTCCAGGCGCCAGAACCCGAATTTCAATGCCACGGATGTAAGTTCTGCAAGCAGATGACCAGCTGTGACGAGGCTTGTTACTTTCTTCGGAACTGCCCCGGCAAAGACATGGATGGTGACCGGGATGGGGTGCCTTGTGAATGGGAAGTGTGTGGCGGGCGCTGAGTTGTGACCATGGGGGTAGCTGGGCTTCTGATCACTTTTCCGGATTCCTGAACTTTGGCAATGGGCGTTACAGCTGAAACGCTCCAGGTAGCTTTTTACTGACAAAAGTTTGGGCTTTTCCCATAGCCGCCTGAACTGACAGATGAGATTGTATCCACATGGGTACAAAGTTATCATGATCACAGTTCTTGAGACCGAGGTTTTCGAGACCTGGCTCAGACGGCTCAAGGATTCGCGCGGTAAGGCCAGGATTATTCATCGCATTCGTGCGCTCGAACGGGGCCATTTTGGTGATTCCCGATCTGTTGGCCCCGGAGTTGTGGAATTGAGAATTCACGTTGGGCCTGGTTATCGCGTGTATCTCAAGCGCGAACGGGAGTCGATCTGCACTTTGTTGTGTGGTGGTGGCAAAAGCAGCCAGCAAAAAGACATCCAGCGTGCAATTGAATTGGCAAAACATCTGGAGCTCTACTGAATCATGTCCAAAACGAAATCGATTTCCGCAAAGCCTTTTGAGGCCAGCGATTACCTGGACAACGACGAAGTCATCGCGGAATATCTGGCAGCGGCGCTGGAGGACGATGATCCGGATGCTTTCCTGGTCGCGGTGCGCGATGTGGCGAAAGCGCGGGGTATGGGCGATGTGGCTGCGAAATCCGGCCTGGGCCGGGAGAGTTTGTACAAGGCGCTGCGGCCCGGCGCACTACCGCGCTTCGTAACGGTTCGCAGCGTGTTGGCAGCGCTCGGCATTCGGCTCGAGCTGGTTCCGTTTGATGGCAAAAAGCGTTTCAGCTGAAACATTCTTTTAGGGAAGCTCTGATTAATTCGTCCCTGAAGCATCAGAGCACGCAAAACAAAAAATGTCATTTTTTTTGCTTCATTTTCAATGATTTACAATCATCGAAAATGGCGGCACATCCTTGTACCGCGGCAACTCTGAATAAATCAGAGTTGCCCTAATTATTTGTAGGAGTTTAGCCCGATATTTGAAGAAATGTTTCAGCTGAAACGTACTTCGAGACGAATGGTGGCCAGGTTGAATCTTTCAGAATCCGAGGGAGCTCAGTTCGAAGTGAGAACACACACTCAAGTTTCAGATCAGCTGGCTGCTGCGCAACTCATCCTTCAGATAGGCGTAGTAAATCGGCGCGGCGATAAGGCCGGGGATGCCAAAGGCGGATTCCAGCACCAGCATAGCCAGCAGCATTTCCCAGGCTTTAGCCCTGATGTGGCTGCCGATGATGCGGGCATTGAGAAAGTATTCCAGTTTGTGAATGATGATGAGGTAAGCCAGGGATGCAACCGCCACCGCCAGTGAGTGGCTGAGGCTTACGGTAAAAATGATGGTATTTGAAAGCAGGTTACCGAGGATGGGTAGCAGTCCCGCCACGAAGGTCAGTACGATCAGGGTTTTGGTAAAGGGCAGATGGATGCCGAACATCGGCAGGACAAAAACGAGATAAATGGCGGTCAGCAGGGTATTGATGGCCGAAATCCAGACTTGCGCAAAAACCACGCGCCGAAAGGCATCGGCAAGACGGTGTCCGCGGGCGGCAATGCCCGCCGTCAACGGCGTGCTGGATTGGCTGACCACGGCTGATTCGAGTGAGAGCAGTGCGCCAATCACCATGCCGATCAGGATTTGCGCCAGCACCCGGCCCAGCCCGGTGCCTGCCACCTGGAATACGTCCGCATTGGTGCGCAACCACTCGACCAGGGCAATGCGCAACTGCTCGGCATTCGCTGGCATGTTGTCCGTCATCCACCCTGGCATGAGTGCGCGCGATTCTTCGATGATCTCCGCCATCCGCGTGATCAGGGCCGGCAAGGTTTCATTGCTTTCACGCAACAAAGAGCTGGTCGACGCAGCCAGAAGTGTGATGAGTGCAATCACGGCCGCAGCAATAATGGACACTGCCACGAGCCTCGGTCCTTCGCCCCATAGCATGCGGGTGCGAAGCACGGGTGTGAGCAAGTTGACCAGCGAATAAACCAGCAAGCCGGCAATCAAGGCCGGCAGCAGGTGCAGATAAAGCAGCAGTAACAGCGCAACCGCGCTCGCTAGCCAGATGATGATGTCTCTGCGGAGATTGTTGTTTGTATCCATGGCCATCTCTGGAATGAGCTACCGGGCAGTCGGCATTTATCGGGAGTGCCGGCCAAGCGCCAGTTCACACAGGGATATTACCTCAACGCCGGGCCGACAGAGTGTGGAATTGCGAAAAACAAAAACCAAACCCGCCGAGGGCGGGTCTGGTGCTTCTTCAATAAAAGAGACTCGTCAACGCGTGAATTACACAGTGCCGCTGAGAGTCAATGGCACGCGTCTGGGAGACGCGTGCGCAGGGACTGAAGGCAATTGATTTACTCAGGAATCAGGACCGTGTCGATCACATGGATTACGCCGTTGGTGGCGGCAATGTCGGTTGCTGTTACGGTCGCGCCGTTCACTGAAACCGTGCCGTCTACTACACTGATGGCTACGTCAGCGCCATTTACCGTGGTGGCGGAAGTCAATTTCACTACATCAGCAGCCATTACTTTCCCTGCAACTACGTGGTAGGTCAGGATGGCGGTCAGCTGAGCCTTATTTTCAGGCAGCAGCAGTGATTCGACGGTGCCTGCTGGCAATTTTGCGAAGGCTGCATCGGTTGGTGCAAACACGGTGAACGGTCCTTCGGATTTCAGCGTATCGATCAGGCCTGCTGCGGTCAGCGCTGTGGCCAGGGTTCCGAAGCTACCTGCTGCTACGGCTGTATCGACGATGTCTTTCTTGTCTCCGTGCATATCGGCAAACAAGTTTGCGGAAACAAGCACGGCCGCGGAAGCAATCACTGAGAGGGAAATATTTTTGAAGTTCATGACACTGGCTCCTTGGGGTAAGTTTGTTCAGAGGCGCTACTTTAGGTTTCACCCCATGAATTAGCCGTGAATAATTTGTGTATAACTATACAATTATTGTACTTTCGTGCGATTTCGGCTCTGAATTCGATAAAAATCAAGTCCCCCAAAAAACAAAACGGGAGCCAGAGCTCCCGTTTCGTTCAAAGTTACAAGCAGGTCAGTTCAGCGTCTTACTCCAGGGAACAACCCAGGGGAGCAACAAGCCGCGTGGCCGTATACATATTGACCGAAGCCTGGCCAATCCGCACTGTAGCCATGGCATCAAAACAGCCCAGGATTTCGAACTCGATGGTACCCACGGCCTCAGTGACAACTTCCAGTCCTTCCTGGGTTCCGCCACCGGTGTTCAGATACAAGGTGGTTTCTGCAACCAGTCCATCAAAACCGGCTGGGCCGCTGTCAAAGGTGTAGAAGAACGGAGCACCATGATCGTTGTAGGTGTACCAGGTACCTACCAGGCGATTTTCAGAAGGAACGGGTTGCAGAATAAAGCCCACACCCGAGCCTTCCTGCAAACCCCACCAGCCATTGGCGCTGTTGTCTACCGGAGCCCGCAGGGGCAGCATTCCCAGTGGATAAGCCAGGATACCCAGATCCTGGTTGATGCCATCACCCACCGCAAACAGGGTCAGAATGGCGCCCGCCGGAATGGCTGCAGGCAAGGGATCAATGTAGTTCACCGAGCCATCATTGGAAGCCACTTTCAAATCATAGGTACCGGCCGGAATTTCCAGATAGCCGCTGTTGGCCTTGTAGGGCACACCCACTAAACCGCCCACCACATCGCCGCCAGCGGTGCGAATGGATACTTCGGTGTCTGCCAGATCCGCTGCAAAAGGTGCGGCATGCACTACGCGAATTTTTGCATTGCCCGATGCTGGCGCGCTGTTATTGTCAACCAAAGCCGTTAATTCCAGTGGCTGTGTGCTGCCGTTGCCGATTGCAAACACGCTGTAATCTGTGCCATCGGTCAATACAAACGTCGCAGTCATGGCGGGCGTCGTAGCTCCCACCGGTACGATATCAATTTTATAGCTGCCGGCTGGCAACGCTGTATAAGGCACAAAATCAGTGAAACGGACATTCTGAAATGCCGTATTTCCATTGATCAGGATGTTGACAGCGGTTCCATTCAGGGTGTCGGCGAAGGGTGCAAGGTGCAACACTGCCACCCGGGCAACAGCAAAGGCTGACTGTGAAGCCATCAGTGCCATCATCGAAATTGCTACAAATATCAGTTTTTTCATCACGTACTCCATATCTCTGGTAAAGGGGTCTGGTAAAAATTCAAGGTTCCATGGTGCTTGCTGTTCCGGGCGATTCCGCGTCTGCCCTTACTGCTCGAATTGAGCCAGATAAGACTGGAAAGCGCCTGCGTGGATCGAAATGTACAATATTTGTATAGATAATTGCAAGCCTGATTGAGCAATTAATTCGCCATATTTGCCAATAAACCAAGTTTGTGTATACTTGTCGTACACTTTTGTTTCCTAAAATCAGGCACATTGATCATCATGCAAACGCAACCGGGTGGGGAATATACGGGCGAAAAACTGTACACAATCGGTACTGTTTCCAAATTAACTGGCGTGGGGCCGATTACCCTGCGCGCCTGGGAGCGGCGTTATGAGCTGATCCAGCCGGTGCGGAAGGAGAGCGGTCACCGGCTCTATACGCGCAAACACATAGACCAGATCATCCGCATCACCGCACTTACTGGCCAGGGAATCCGCATCAGCCAGATATACCCGGAAATGCTCGAATCGGCCGAGTCTTCTGAGGGCGGCGATCAACAGCCACCAGATCAATGGCGTGATTATCTCGACAGTCTGCTTTCTGCCATCGTGAGTTTCGATGAAAACCGCCTGGAAGAGGTATACAACGAGGCGCTGTCCTTATACCCGATTGAATTGGTTACACGCAGGCTTTTAAGGCCGCTTTTGATAGAACTCGGATTACGTTGGGTGGCCAATCAAGGCAGTATTGCCGAAGAGCACTTTTTTGCTTTTTACCTGCGCAACAAACTGGGTGCACGCTTCCATCATCGCTCGCGTAGCAAAACCGGGCAGCAGCTTCTGCTGGCTGGTCTGCCGGGTGAATTTCATGAAATCGCTTTGCTGTTGTTTTCACTCGCAGCTAACGAGCGGGGCTACCAGCTCATTTCCCTGGGAGCCAACATGCCACTGAACGAACTGGCCACAGTTGCAAAAGTGACCCGCGCAGATGCAGTAGTGCTGTCAGGCGCACTCAATCCTGAAAAAAAGAGCTTCGCCTCCGAACTGGCGAACTTAACGGCCAATTGCAAGGTTCCGGTTTTTATTGGCGGGCAAGCCTCTGTGCAGGCCTGTGATGTCATCAATAAAGCAGGCGCCATTGCGCTCGGCAACGATC
This sequence comes from Lysobacterales bacterium, assembly GCA_031406105.1. Classification (GTDB taxonomy): domain Bacteria; phylum Pseudomonadota; class Gammaproteobacteria; order Xanthomonadales; family SZUA-36; genus JAWXBM01. The sequence goes on from JANOGQ010000603.1 coordinate 17,872, forward strand.
TGGAACTGGGCCTGCAGCGCATCGCTGAGAAACTGTCTTGATGACCGCAGCTTAATAGTCCCAATTCCTACAGCCTCTGCTATGCTGGCTGCACTTCCGCCAGCCGCCCGTCCTGGCCGGTTCGCTGAATCCTTGATCTCCAACCCATAAAAAAGGAGGCAGACAGTGAGCGCACAATCCAACGTGCCCGCCCATTTACCCGGCGTTCCGGGATTACCCCCAGGTGATTTCCTGGGGCATCCCAAAGCCCTTTGGAAGTTATCCAACATTGAATTGTGGGAGCGCTTTGCTTTCTATGGCATGCGCGCCTTGCTGGCGGTTTATGTTGCAACCACCTTCTTCGGCCATCTCGGCGATCAGGCCAATTCGCAGGCCAGCCTGGTGTATGGCGGCTACACCGCGCTGGTTTATGCTACCGGCATCATCGGTGGCTACATCGCCGATCGCGTTTTGGGCTATCAGCGAGCCATCCTGCTCGGCGCAATAGTGATGGCGGCCGGTCTGTTCGTTCTGTTGATGGAAGACCTGCACTGGTTCCTGGTGGGCCTGTCACTGGTGGTGGCGGGTAATGGCCTGTTCAAACCCAATATTTCGGTCATGGTCGGCAAGGTCTATACGCAAGCCGATGTGCGCAGGGATTCCGGCTTTACCGTGTTCTACATGGGCATCAATATGGGTGCCTTTATTGCCCCGTTCATCACCGCTGCCTGGATTGGTACCGCTTTCGGCATGAAATACGGCTTCGCGGCGGCTGGCGTGGGCATGATTCTGAGCATGCTGTTCCTGGAATTTGCCAAAGGCTCGCTGGGCCCCATCGGCCAACCGGGGCAGGGTAAAGACAGCTGGGGGCGCTTCTTCCTCGTTGGCCTGGGTGTGCTGGTGATGGCCTTCGTGGTGTATTTTCTGTTGTCTGAGAGCACCATCCTGGGTTATTTGCTGGTGATTACGATGTTCGGGCTGGCCACCTACTTCATCTATTCCGGCGTGCGCAGCGGCGACAAAGTGCAGATGCGTCGGTACATCGCCATGTTGATCCTGTTCCTGGCCAATTCCTGCTTCTGGGCCCTGTTCGAACAGGCGGGTTCGTCGATGAATTTCTTCGCGCGCGAACACACCACGCCTATGTTCGGCAGCATGGAACTCTGGCAGGCGGGTGGATTTGGTGTATTCCAGTCAGCCAATCCGCTGTTCATCCTGCTCTTTGCACCGATATTTGCTGCGCTTTGGCCCAAGCTGGAAACCAAGGGTCTCAATCCTTCCATCCCACGTAAATTTTCTTTCGCCCTGGTCCAGGTGGCGCTGGGCTTCTTCCTGCTGGTGTTTGCCATCAACAACTTCCAGAACGCAGCTGGCCTGGTGCCCTGGATCTTCCTGGGTCTGTGCTATCTGCTGCACACCACTGGCGAGTTGTGCCTCTCACCGATTGGGCTTTCCATGGTGACCAAACTGGCGGCTGAGAAGGAAACCGGCCTGGCCATGGGCGGCTGGTTCCTGTCCATCGCCATGGCGCAGTATGTAGCGGGCCTGTTTGCAGCCGTTGCATCAGGTGGAGGCGGGCACGGCACAGAGGCCGGTGCGGGCATTGCCCAATACGCAGAAACCTATATGTTGTTGACCTGGATAGGGCTCGGTTTTGGCGTGGCCTACTTTTTGGCTGCACCGCTGATCAACAAGCTGATGCATGGGGTGAAGTAAGGCGCCGCTCCGGCCCGGATCAAGCCCGGGGTGATGGTTCAGAAAACCCGGTTAGCCGGGTTTTTTGTCGTCGGTTTCAGGATTTTATGGGTTTGGAGGGTTAGTGCAGGGTGAGGGGCTGCAGATGGCAACGCTGTCGGAACTGGCAACGAGCACGATCAGGCCAATGATTGCCAGCCCGCCGAGTATGTAAGCCCAGGTTTCATTGCTGTCCCGACTGCTTGGGTTTTCCACTTTCAGGCTGCGCATGTCTTCGTAGCGGAAGAAGCCCATCGAACCACCCAGGCCTTCGGGCGTCATCTCAGTGACGCGAAATTTGGTGCTTTGCCGGTCCAGAGTAGTCACTTCAACCAGGCTACCGAAATCCACACCGCTGGGCTGCGGTTGTTGCATGGCCCGTTCCACGCTGACCGGTTGCATGGTCGTGCAAGCAGCAAGGTTGAAAAGCATCAGGCAAAGCAGGTAGCGAACGGTTAATGTTTTCATGCCGGGATTTTAGCGCGAACTTGCCCGGCGCTGATAGAATCATTTTTCACTTTGAGCTGGAATAAGCGCATGACCATTTTTCTCAAGGGCTTTCGAGCAGCAGCGCTTGCGCTGATTTGCCTTTTCCTGCTGCTGGCCTGTCAACCTGCTGACCAGCCGGCCCTGCCCGAGGCCAGCGCTGAAAACGTTCCGGTAAGCGAACCCTCCGCAAGCTGGACAGCCTTTATTGACGGGCAGATCGAAGCGTATCTGGCGGCTCATCCCGCCTGGGCTGTGGTACAAGGGCGGCACGAATTTGATGGCCAACTGCCCGATTGGAGTGCAGAAGGTATCGCTACAGAAGTTGCCCGATTGCGCGCGGCACGTGAATCTGCCAGAGAGTTTTCTGCCGATGAATTGGGCGAACAGGGTGAGATTCAGCGGGATTATTTTATTGCCATCATGGATCGCGCCTTGTTCTGGCTGGACAAGGCCGAATGGCCATTTGTGAACCCGGCTTTTTACTTCGACTGGATGATGGATACGCTGGACCCCAGCCCCTATATCACACGGAACTACGCAGCCATTGAACAGCGCATGCAGGCTTACACCCGCTATGCCACCAACCTGCCTCGGGCTGCTGCGCAAATCCGCGATAACCTGCGCATGCCCATGTCGCGCACCCGCCTCGAGTATGGCATCAGTTCCTTTGGTGGAATGGCGGATTACTTCACCAACGATCTGCCCTCGGTATTTGCTGAGGTCCAGGATGAAACCCTGCAAGCAGAATTCGCCGCAGCCAATGCCGCCGCGGCCCAGGCTTTAACAGAACTGACAGACTGGCTGAAATCCAACCGCAGCACAGCCACTGAAGATTATGCCATCGGGCCGGAATTGTTCAGCCAGATGGTGTTTGACACTGAACGTGTTTCAGCCAGCCTGGCAGAGCTGGAAGCCATGGGGCGTGAAGACCTGCGGCGCAATCAGCTGGCCTTGGGTGAAGCCTGTGCCGAATTCGCTCCGGGTGAATCGATACGCGCCTGCTTTGCGAAGATGTCGAATCGCAAACCACAGGGTGGCCCGGTTGAGGCGGCACGTGAGCAGTTGATCGAACTGAAGGCCTTCATGCTGGAACAAGACCTGGCAACCATACCAGGCACTGAAGAGGCGCTGGTTGCAGAATCGCCTCCCTACGCTCGTTCTAATGCGGCTTATATCAATATTCCCGGCCCTTACGAGCAAAACCAGCCATCGGTGTATTACATTTCTCCACCTGATCCCAGATGGACCGAAGAAGTGCAGCAGGACTATGTGCCGGGCGAGTCCGACCTGCTGTTTACTTCGGTACACGAAGTCTGGCCCGGGCACTTCCTGAATTTCCTGCATGCCAATCGGACCGACTGGGAGTTTGGTCGCTTGTTTGTCAGTTATGCTTTCGCTGAAGGCTGGGCTCACTACACCGAGGAGATGATGATGGATGCGGGCTTGCGTGGCGGCTCGGCAGAAACCCGCATTGGCCAGTTATCCAATGCCTTGATGCGTAATGTTCGTTTTATTTGCGCTATAGGCTTGCACACGGCCGGTATGAGCGTGGCGGAATGCGAGCAGATGTTTATCGAGGAAGCTTACCAGGGCGAGGGCACCGCCAGGCAGCAAGCTGCGCGTGGCACCTATGATCCTGGTTATCTCAACTACACACTGGGCAAGCTGTTGATCCGTCAGTTGCGTAACGACTGGACTGCCGATAAAGGCGGCCGTGAAGCCTGGCGTGATTTTCACGATGAGTTTCTGTCTTACGGCGGGCCGCCCATACCGCTGGTGCGGGCGCAGATGATGCCTGATGGACATTGAGTTTTTTGGCGCTGCGGGTGAGGTAACCGGCTCTTGCCATATTTTGCGGGTGGGCGATCAGACGATACTGCTTGATTGTGGGCTGATCCAGGGCAGCCGCAAGGATGAAGCGCGCAATCACGATCCCTTTCCCTTTGCGGCCGACTCCATTGATGCAGTGGTTCTCAGCCACTCTCATCTCGATCATTGTGGTCGCTTGCCTTTGTTGGTCAAGCGTGGATTTCGCGGGCCCATCTACGTGCATGAAGCTGCCGCAGAACTGACGGCCATCTTGCTGTCAGATGCAGCCCATCTGGCCGAGCGTGATGCCGAGTACCAGACGCGCAAAACCGGCAAGAATGTAAAGCCCTTATTCACCGTGGAAGATGGTGCCGCGGTCATGCGCCAGCTCAAAGCCAGGAAGTATCGGCAGCGTTTCCCGGTGGTACCCGGCATCGAAGTGTGCTTTCGGGATGCAGGTCATATCCTGGGCTCCTGTGCCGTTGAGATATTTGCCACTGAGCAGGATCGCGAGGTCAAGCTGGTGTTTTCCGGTGACCTGGGGCAGTACGACACTCCCATACTGAACGATCCGGAATGCATTGAGTCTGCCGACTACGTGCTGATGGAATCCACTTACGGTAATCGACGTCATCGCAACCGGGCTGAAACCGTCAAGGAAATTGGCGAAATATTCAGCACGGTTCGGGCTGAAAAAGGCAATGTGCTGATTCCGGCTTTTGCCATCGGGCGCACTCAGGAAGTCTTGTACATGCTGGGCAAGCATTACGAGGAATGGGAGCTGGACCGCTTCCAGATTTTTCTCGACAGCCCTATGGCGATTGAAGCTTCTAAAGTTTACTGGGAACACCCTCATCTGTACGACGAGGAAGCCACGCAACTTTTCAAGGAAAATGGCGGCATGCCGCAGCTACCCAATCTCAAGCTTTCGAAAGATACCGAAGATTCCATGGCCATCAACCGCATCCGCTCAGGCGCCATCATTATTGCTGGCAGTGGTATGTGTAACGGCGGTCGAATTGTGCATCATCTCAAGCACAATCTGCCTGATACCCGTAACCACGTGATCATCGTTGGCTATCAAGCCTTTGGTTCCACCGGTCGGCGCCTGGTGGATGGCCAGCCCACGGTGCGAATTCATGGGGAGGATGTGCAGGTACGGGCAAAAATTCACACCGTGGGTGGCTTGTCTGCGCATGGTGACCAGGACGACCTGGCGCGTTGGTATGAATGTATGTCCGATGTCAGCGGCTCGACCGCTGCGCAGTCTCAACTGCAGAAAAATCGCCCGCCCATCTGGCTGGTGCATGGCGAGCGCGAATCACAAGTAGCCTTCAGTCAATACCTGAGCCAGCGCAATGGTGCCAAAGTTCACTTGCCCGATCCGGGCGAAAGATTACAGCTCTAGGAGGCCGCTCACGGGCATCCTGTACAAAAGGAGCCTTCTACAAGGCCAAAGTCATGAAACGGTTGCAGGCAGTGTGCCCGGTATTGCCCATCGGGCCGTCGCGCACTTCAAAGCCATGTCGCTGATAAAGCCGCTGCGCGTGGGTCATGGATGCCAGCGTTTCGAGATAACACCGGCGATAACCGGCTTTTCTTGCCGAATCCACAATCTGGCTCAGCAGCTGTGTGCCCAGGCCTTTTCCCCGAAGTTCGGGCCGGTAGTACATTTTGCGCAATTCACAAATTGAATCATCTGCTCCCGACAGAGCCGCAAAACCGCCACAACCCAGGAGTTGCCGACCCTTTTCAATCACGTAGAACGCCGCACGCGGAGCCGGATAGGCCTCAAACATGCCATCGACCTCGGCATCCTTGATGGAGTAGCCACATCCGACCGCGCCGAACTCGGTCATCACATCGCGAATAATGCGGGCAACGGCCGGGTTATCGCTGCGGCGCATGGGCCGGATGCGGTAACCCTTGCCGATGCGCGCATAGCGCAGCGCCTTGGCATAGCGCGCCAGGCCATCAACCACCGCCTCGCTGTCTGCGGCTGGCATGCAGGCGAGTGCGGCTTCTACCTGATCATTGGAATGCTGGTGCACGGCTTGCAGGCCTTTACGACCTGCAGCGGTCAGCGTGAGTAATCGCCGACGCCCATCGGCCGGGTCGGCCAGCGACTGTATCTCACCCCGCTTGACGAGAGACTTGATCTCGCGGCTCAGCTTTGACTTCTCGAGCACCAGTCGTTCACAAAGCTCGGATGCAGTAGCCTGGCCGAGGATTTCCAGTTCAGTAAGTACATGACATTCAGAAAGGCGATGGCCGCCAAAAGCCGGATGGGCATCCAGCAGATGCAACTCGCGCACCATTTCACGGGAAGCCTGGCGAATCAGCGGTACTTGGGGTTTCATAGTGAAAATTTACAAGCATATAGTTGCGAATTGCAACTGAAATTATTTTTCTGCTTTGCAGAATGGCTCCAACTGCACATTCCGGATGCAATTTGTGGACACTCAGGATCGAATATGGGACATTACCAATTACCCCCAACCGCAGGAAACGGATATTACGCTTTTTGCTCCTACACAGGACTACACCATGAAAAAGCCCGGTTTTGCACTGATCATTGTTTCTGTTTTCACTTCGTTGTTGCTTACTGCTCAAATAGCTTGGGCACAGACTACGACACGCGCCACCAAACCCGCCACGGCTGAGGTTCAAGCTGTTGACTCTATGACCTTGAATTTTTCCAAAGTCGTTCCCGCCAAAAAGCAGTATGTTATTTACAATAGCAGGGGGCAAAAAATCCTGGATTTGAAAGCCGGCTCAAGTACCGCCGGGGTAACCGACTGCGCGCAGATCCCTTGTCCACCCACTTTTGGAGATGACGTTGTGTGCTGGAAATGCGTGGAGCAAATAACTTCAGGTCAGGGCAGCACAGAATAAATAGGATTTTTCAGTTTCATCAGGAGAGTACTGGCTTCCTTCAAGGAGACTTTCATGTTCATCATCAGGTTAATCGGTGTTGCCGCTCTGGGTCTGGTTTTGGCTTTATCTGGCCTGAGCGGATTATCGGTTGCAGGTCTGGCCGCACAGGAAACTCAAGCGGCGGCTGAGACACCCGTTTCGATTCGTGCGGCGATCGAACAGCAGTTGGGTAAACGCGCAAAGCTCAAACTCAAATCCGGCCAGGACCTGGAAGGTAAAGTGGTGGAAGTGCGCGCTGAAGTGGTCATTATCAAGGAACTTACCGGCATGGAATTCTTCGGTGCTACCGTGGCCCTCGACCAGGTTGCGGCGGTGATTGTGAGAACACCCACCCAGTAGGAAGGAGCGGGCAAGCGATCAATTCGGCTCCCAGGAGCCTCCTGCATCGGGTTTGGCCAAGTTGGCTCGCAGGGGTGGAGCGGTCTCGTCCGCGAAAAAGGTCAACCGAAGATCGGCTCCAAAGAGCCCCTACTGATGCCTTTCTTTCAGAGTTGCCACAATCTGCTGGAAATTAATATTTCGCGCACGCAGCAACACCAGCAGGTGGTAGACCAGGTCGGCGGATTCGTTGCAGACCTCCTCGTCATCACCGCTACTCGCGGCCAGCGCAGTTTCCACGCCCTCTTCGCCAATCTTCTGCGCGATGCGGCGTATGCCGGATTCGAACAATGAGGTGGTGTAACTGCCTTCAGGGCGACTCTGCTCGCGGTGGGCTATCAGTTTCTCTAGCTCGGAAAGAAATGCCAGGCCAGGAAACACCGCAGCCTCCTCATCAAAACAGCTGGTGGTATTCCGATGGCAGGTGGGGCCGGTTGGCTGTGCCAGAAGCAAAAGACAATCGTTGTCGCAATCGGCATGCACGGATTGCAGCTGCAGTTGGTTGCCGGAGGTCTCACCCTTGGTCCATAACTGTTGGCGAGAACGGCTGAAGAATGTGACCCAACCGGATTGCAATGTTTGCTGCAGCGCGGCGGGGTTCATAAAGGCCTGCATCAGCACCCGACCATCGAAGGCATCCTGCACGATTGCTGGTAACAAGCCATCGCCCTTGTCCCATTCCAGCTGATCGATCTGTACCTGATTTTCTATGCGCATGGTCTGACCTCTATTCCGGCTGCCGCCAGCTCGTTTTTGAGAGTGGAAATAGCAATGTCACCCGAGTGGAATACGGTGGCTGCCAATGCAGCATCTACATCCGCTTGCTGGAACACGTCGATAAAATGCTGAATGCTGCCAGCGCCGCCTGAGGCCACCAGCGGTATGGGCAGCACGGCGCGCGCCTCAGCGAGTTGGCTCGTATCGAAGCCCTTCCGGGTGCCGTCGGCGGACATGCAATTCAATACGATTTCGCCAGCGCCCCGATCTACCGCTTCCCGCAACCACGCCAGTGTTTCCCGGCCCGGATTGCGCATGGCATCGGGTGTGCCGGTATGGGAACGCACGCTATAGCTGCTTTTCCCATCGCTGGTGCTGGCCACCGAATCCACACCCACCACTACGCACTGGCTGCCAAAAGCCTTGACCAGTTCATCAATCAGAGCGGGACGTTCCAGCGCAGGCGTGTTGATGGAAATCTTGTCAGCTCCCTGGTTCAGCACGCGCGCCGCATCTGCCACCGAGCGGATACCACCAGCCACACAGAACGGGATATCGATGGTTTCGGAAACCTGCCGCACCCAGTTCACATCGACGCTGCGGCCTTCCGGGCTGGCAGTGATGTCGTAAAACACCAGCTCATCGGCACCTTCATCGCGGTAGCGTGCCGCCAGTTCCAGGATGCCGCCCATCACGCGGTGATCGCGAAAGCGAACCCCTTTAACTACCTGGCCATCACGCACGTCCAGGCAGGGAACCAGGCGCCGGGCGACATTGTGGACTGCCGGTATCATCATTTGAGTACCTTCAGAGCTTCTTCCACAGTGAAGCAGCCTTCCAGCAATGCCTTGCCGGAAATCGCAGATGCAACGCCGGTAGCCTTCAGGTCCTGCAAATCCTTCAAACCGGAGACACCACCGGATGCCTGGATATGCAGCTGCGGATAGCGCTGTGACAGTTTTCGATACAGGCTCAGGTTGGGTCCGCGCAAGGCGCCGTCCTTGCTGATGTCGGTACAGAGCAGATGCTTCAGGCCACTTTGTGACAAACGGTCCAGCAGCTGCCAGAGGTTATGCTCACCACCTTCGGTCCAGCCGTGGGTTTTCGGCCAGGGAACTCCATTCTCGTCTATGGCCACATCCAGCGCGCTCACCACGCGGTCAGCACCAAATTCCTCCAGCCATCGGATGAAACGCTCCGGTTGCAGCACGCAGATGGTTCCCACCACAACCCGATCGGCACCTTGTTTCAGGCGCTTCCTGATATCCTTGCCACGG
>JANOGQ010000625.1:0-4676 GCA_031406105.1 Lysobacterales bacterium
CGCATAGGCTGGGTGCGGAAACACGATGAGGCAGGCCAAAAAAACCGCAAAGATCCATCGGCGTTTTAATATTACGATTTGCAACGGGCTAAAAGAATACATGGGTGTGCTTATGCAAGCGGAATCAAGGTTACTTACTGGGGCATCACCTGGATTTTCTTTCGGTCGGTACCAATGACCTTTTGCAATACTCGCTGGCAGCTGACCGGGTGGATGAGCAGGTGGCGCATCTTTACGACCCCTTGCATCCCGGCGTGGTGCGGCTGCTGCACTACATGTTCAAATCCTGCCTCGAAACAAACATACCCGTCACCGTGTGTGGCGAGCTGGCCGGCGACCGGCGTTATACCCGCCTTCTGCTGGCTCTGGGATTACGCTCTTTCAGCATGAATCCTGGTCGCCTGCTGGAAGTCAAGCAGGTCATACTCGAAACGCATGTAACCCGCGCTGCTGAAGCCCTGGAATACTGGTTGAATCTGGGCGCAAAACGGCAGGATGTAGCCTTGTTGCGGCTGCTGGATCAGTCGCAAAAAGCGACCTGAACAGCAGCCACTACCTCGCTGGTATTTGGCAGCGGCAGACTATACCCCTGCCTGCATAAATACATCTTCACTCCTCTATAATGCTTACGGTTCTGGCTGAGTTTTGGCAGCCCGATTGTCAGCCCTTGGGGAGTACAACATGGTCGAGCAGCATCAGCAGGAGCCGACAGCGCGCCATCTTGAGCGCTTGTCCGCAGCGCTGGATTCCGGCGTGAAGCATCGGGCCAGCCGAATGCTCAGTGACCTGTCGGCCGCAGAAATCGGTGACCTGCTGGAATCCATGCCACTGGCCAAGCGGCTGGCGCTGTGGGAACTGGTGGATCCTGAGCAGGACGGTGATGTACTGGTCGAGGTCAACGACGAAGTACGCGCCAGCCTGATCCGTGACATGACCCAGGAAGAGCTGATCGCCGCAGTTGATGAGCTGGACCTGGACGACCTGGCCGATATTTTTGACGATCTGCCCGAGGCAGTAACTTCCCGTGTGCTGCAAAGCATGGACCGGCAGGATCGCGAGCGCCTCAATCGGGTGCTGGCCTATCCGGAAGATTCGGCGGGTGGCCTGATGAACCCGGATGCCCTGACCATACGCGCGGACGTAACACTCGAAGTGGTGTTGCGCTACCTGCGTAGCCGAGGCGAATTGCCAGAGGTTCTCGATATTCTGTTTGTGGTGGATCGTAAGGGGCGTTACGTGGGCGGCTTGCGGCTGGCAGATCTGCTGACCGGCGAACCCCAATCCACCGTAGCCAGCCTGATGCAGCTCGACCTGCGCACCATACCGGCAGACATGCCCGCCAACCTGGTGGCCATTGAATTTGAGCACCACGACCTGATCACTGCGCCGGTGATCGACCAGGCTGGACTGGTGCTGGGCACGGTGACCATTGACGATGTGGTCGACGTTATCCGTGACGAGGCTGAACGCTCGGTCCTGACCCGCGCTGGCCTGGATGAAGAACATGACATGTTCGCACCGGTTTCAGAATCGGCCCGTAAACGCTGGATCTGGCTGGGGGTCAATCTGATCACAGCCTTGCTGGCAGCCGGCGTGCTGTATTTGTTTGAGCCCACGCTGGAGCAAATCGTTGCCACCGCCGTATTGTTTCCGATTGTGATGAGCATGGGCGGAATAGCCGGCACACAAACCCTGACCCTGATGGTGCGCGGCATGGCCACCGGCCAGGTCAGCGTGGCCAATACCCGGGCATTGTTACGCAAGGAACTGCTGGTGGGCCTGCTCAATGGCCTGGTGTTTTCGGTGCTTGTGGGGTTGATTGCTGTGCTCTGGTATGGCCAGCTGAAACTGGGGCTGGTGATAGCTATTGCCATAATGGTCAATCTGCTGGCAGGTGCCTTGGCCGGTGTATTGGTACCCGTCATGCTGAAGCGCATGAAGATCGATCCCGCTCTGGCGGGTGGTGTGGTGCTGACCACCGTAACCGATGTGGTCGGCATTCTGGCGTTTGTGGGTCTGGCTTCTGTGCTGCTGCTGCAGAACGTATGAGCCACATACTGCACATACTGCAGGAGCCGCTGCAGGCCGCTGATCAGGTGTTCAGTGGCAATGATTTGCGCACCCGGCAGCTGGACCAGGGTTTGCAAGCGGGCGGCCATCGCATCAGCCATGCCAGCCTGCGCGGGCCAGGCCAGGCAGCAGTGAGCGGCAGCTTTCGCAATCGCGATGAATTGCAGGGCATTATCCTGCGTGAACAGCCGCAGATTATTCTGGTGGCTTATTGGGAGTTGCTGTCGCTTCTGCCCTTCGAATTAAGCCAACCCGTCATTCTGGATTTTGTTGCGCCCAGGCCGCTGGAAGAATTGTTTGAGCAACCACAGTTGGTGCAAGCCAGCATGGCACGTTTGCGCATGGCTCTGCAGCATTGTGATCTGGTGCTTTGTGGTAATCAGCCACAGGCGGATCTGCTGATTCCTGTGCTGCTGGAAGCCGGGCATGACCTGCGCCAGCAGTTGCCCCAGCAAATGCCATGGTGCATCGTGCCGCTCGGGGCGGATGTCGTCACGCTTCCGGAAAGCCGACCGGGGCCTTTGGGAACCACGCTGGTGATGGGTGGTGTGAATTGGCCCTGGCGGAATGAACAGCCCTGGTTGCAGGCATTGGAGGCAGCAGCAAAGCAGCTGGATACCCCGCTGCGGGTAATGCGCTTTGGCGGTACTTATCGGCTGCACGGGTCTCAGGTGGGTAACAACGCGGACCCTACTCAGCTCAGTCAACTTACACCATCCGGAAGCAGTATCATCCAGGACTCACCGCTGTTGCCTTTTTTCCAGTACAGCCAATTCCTGGCGCAATCTGCCCACGCTGGAATAGAGCTGGCGGATTGGAATGTAGAGCGCGCCTTCAGCCAGTCTTTCCGTTCACTGGATTTCCTTCGCCATGGCCTGCCACTGATCGGTAACGCTTTCCTGCCACTGACAAAACTGATAAAGCAATACGATGCGGGTTGGTTGGTGGAAAAACCAGAGGATCTGACCGGGGTACTGCAGGAACTGGTCAACCAGCCGCACATCTGGAAAAGAAAATCCGCCGGCGCCTATGCGCTGGCCAAGGAAAAGCTCAGCATTGAAGCTACGACAGCGGGATTGCTGGATTGGCTGCAACAGGCCACCAAATCACCTCGATTGCCCAAGCCTACTGCAGCGCTAAGCGCACCACCCGTGCTGGGTGTTCCACCGATGACAGAGCGCCTGAAGCGGCAGTTTGGCCTGGTAAAACAAGTGATGACAGCACGCTTGTTCGGCAAGAAAAAGGCGGGTGAAGGTGTGCTGTTTGTAACCCGGGACGATCTGTTTCCACCGGACCACGGCGCTGCGGTGCGCACCGTTGAAACGGCCCGGGCACTGGGACAACAGGGTGTACCAGTCGGCATTGTTACCGACCGGACGGGCTATTGGTACGAATACAAACCATTTAGGGTGGAGCAAAGTCAATCTGGGCAAGATCAATCCGGGCAAGAGCTTTCCGGGCAGAATCAAGCTGGGCAAAAGCACTCAGCATGGGATCAACCAGAAGGCGAATTCGTAAAAAGGCCCTACCCTTTCTGGGTGAAGTTCTGCACCTTACCCGCGCCGCTGGTCAAGTTATTGCACTACTCCAAGGATTTGCCGCAAAGCAACAGCTTCCTCTACCTGCCACTGACGGATTCGGGTTTCTTCTGGCGTATTCTTGCGGCGGGCAAACAGATCAGTGCCGGAATTCTGCAGGCCGAATTTCCAGCTTATGCAGAGCCCTGCCTGCGAGCCCGCGCGGCGCTGGCTGCGGCAGTCGTGCTGGTTGAGCACAATGTGGAATACCGGCGCATGCAGGCTCAGGTTCCGGAACTGAGTGCTGATCAATATCAACGATTGCGGGCCATTGAAATCGACCTCTGTCAGCGTGTGGATGCAGTGGTTTGCGTTTCAGATACAGACCGGCAAACATTGATGGATGGTGGTGTGCCGGCACAGCAATTGAGCACCCTGCCGCATGGCGTAAATCTCCACCGTTACGATGCACCCGCAAAAGCAGGTCTCCGGCAGCAGCTGGAAGTGGCGGATACCGACGTTTTGCTGGTTTATCATGGCACCTTTTCCTATCCACCCAATCGCCAGGCCATTCGGGTTTTTGCCGAGGAGCTCTTACCTCGTCTCGATGCCCTGGGTTTAAGTGCTCATGTGCTGGCCGTGGGCCGTGATGCGCCTGCCAGCAACCCGCACGAGCGCATCCATTTCAGTGGCAGCGTTGCCGATGTGGCGCCCTGGCTGAAAGCCGCCGATCTGGCGGTTATTCCCTTGCTGGAAGGTGGCGGCACCCGCATGAAAATTGTGGATTGTTTTGCTGCCCGGCTGGCGGTGATCAGCACATCCAAAGGCATCGAGGGAATTCCCATTGAACCAGGCCGCCACGCGCTGGTGATTGACGACTGGCAGGAAATGGCCGAAGCCATTGTGGATCTACATCGCAATCACAACAAACGCCAGGCCGTGGCCGACAGAGGCTATGCGCTGGCAGCAGAACTGGACTGGAGTGAAATTGCACGGCGTTACCGCGCCTTGTATTCCAGCCTGATCTGAAAGGCTGAAAAGGAGTCAGAGCTCTTTTTTCTTTGGCTTGTCCGCCACATCATCCCGCAG
>JANOGQ010000648.1:0-5787 GCA_031406105.1 Lysobacterales bacterium
CTTCTTCAACGATCTCCATGGAACAGGAAGAATACAACTTCACAATCGACGAATCAACAAAAAAAATGAACGAGAATATGCACAGTGACAAAAGTGCAGCAGAATGAGTGGAGAACACACCGACACAAATTCAGAGAAGAAGAGGAAAAGGAGGTGAAACCCGATTTACTGAAAATCGGCAAGCACGCTTCAAACCCGAAATACTGGAAGTGTGTAATAACTTGTCAGACAAGGTTAAATCAATTCTGGAAGCTAATGAATTTCCACTGATTATTGGCGGAGATCACTCCATTGCAATAGGCACCGTTTCGGGAGTCTCCAGTTATTATCGCGACCAAAACAAGAAAATTGGTTTGATCTGGTTTGATGCCCATGGCGATATGAATACACCTGCATCTTCACCATCGGGAAATATTCACGGCATGCCTCTGTCACATCTGTTGGGCCAGGGTGACGAAGACCTGAAAAATATTGCTGGTTTTCATCCCAAGGTCAGCCCGGAAAACGTGGCATTGATTGGGATTCGTGACCTCGATGCCGGTGAGCGACGCATCATCAGGGAGTCGGGTATTCACGCTTTCACCATGCGCGACATTGATGAGCAAGGCATGGCTGCAGTGGCTGCGCAGGCTCTCGAGATCGTTAACGACGGAACTGCAGGCTTCCATATCAGTTTCGATGTCGATGGTTGTGATCCAACTGTGATTCCTGGCTCAGGAACACTGGTACCGGGCGGTGTGAGCTTCCGTGAAGCCCATTTGCTGCTGGAATATTGCGCGGATGATGGCAACCTGATTTCTATGGAGGTGGCCGAACTGAATCCCTTCCTGGACGAGCGCAATGTCAGCGCCAAACGTACCTTACAGCTGATACTCAGCGCTATGGGCAAAAGCATACTTTAGGGGCTCAGAATGTAAACACGCCATGCTACTCCCGCTTTGACTGTTACAGTCCACTAGGGTAGCTCTGATGCGGTTTGCGCTTACTCGGCATGTAAGGCTTTGATCGGATCCAGTTCAGCGGCTTTACGAGCCGGATACCAGCCAAAACCGATACCCGTAGCCAGGCAGATGGTGACCGACAGGATGACTGCAAACGGTGACCAGGCCGCCGGCCAACCGGCAAACTGCTGGATCACAAAAGCCAGTAACAAACCGAAGAATATTCCGATAAAAGCACCAATCGCAGCAACTGTGGCTGACTCCATCAGGAATTGTCGCTGGATGTCCACCTTGCGTGCCCCGATGGCGCGCAAAAGACCAATTTCCCGGGTCCGTTCGAGAACAGTGGCCAACATGATATTCATGATGCCGATGCCACCCACCAACAATGAAATACCGGCAATGGCCGACATGACGATAGTGAAAATCTGCTGTGTCTGCTGTTGCTGTTTCAGCAAAGCCGCTGGTACGACCAGCTCAAAATCATTCTGCTCACCATGACGCCTGGAAATCAAATGGCTTACGGTTTGCGCTGTCGTTTGTGGATTGGCGTCCTCGTGCAAAGCCAGCCGGACAGCGTCCAGCTCGCTTTCCAGTGATTCGAAACGCAATCGTTTGAAAGCCGTTTCCAGTGGCAGGAAAACGCTGTTGCGGTCACCACCCAGTTTTACACCCTGAAACTCGTCACTGCTCAGATCGCGGTCAGCCAATACACCCACCACCTCCAGCCACAGGTGATTCACCTTGATCCGCTGCCCCAGGGCATCCTGGCCAGGGAACAGGTCACGCGCGGCTTGCGAGCCCAGCACTGCAACCTGCCGATACCAGTTGTTGTCCTCATCAGTGAGGGCGCGGCCTTCAGCCAGTTTCAGACTGGCAAGCTCAAAATAGGATGGAGTGATGGCCAGCACCTGTGCATCGGACGAAGCCGATGGGCTGAACAGACTCCAGGTTTTTATGCGTTTTTCTTCACTTACCCCAACCACGCTGGGCAAGGTTTCCCGCACGGCACGAACATCACTGCGCGACAAGCCAACGCTGCGCTCGCGCACGTCCAGCAGCGTCTCCTGGTCCAGCTCACGATTTTGCACCAGCAGATTACGCAAGCCCATGGACTCGATCATGCGCATGGCCTCCTGCTGCGCACCCTCCCCTATGCTGAGCATGGCAATCACTGCGCCTACGCCAAACACCATACCCAGCAAAGTCAGTGCAGTGCGTAACTTATGTACCCGCAGTTCCTCCAAAGCATCGTTAAAGGATTCACGACTGATCAGCTGCCACGACTTCATAGTTGCGATTGCTTCATAGCTGCCGTGGCTTCATAGCTGCCATTGCTTCATAGCTGATGGTCTTCTGGCGGGAACAATGCTATCTCGTCACCTACTTCCAGCCCTTCCAGCACTTGCGAACGATTGGCACCTCGCAGGCCTAATTTGACGGTTCGATGCACCCATTTCCTGCCTTCCTGCAACAGCACCCAGTTACTGGAATCCTTCTGGAAAAGAGCCTGGTTGGGTATGGCTATGGTGTCACTGACCTGGTTGATACGGATTTCCGCCCGAACGATTGCTCCGGCCTTGATCCACTCCGGGTCAGCATCTTCCAGCGCGACAACAACTGTAAAATATTTGACCGGATTATCGCGCTCAACAGGCGCTGCCGTGGCGCTGATACTGCTGATTTTTCCTTCCAGCAACTTTTCTGGAAACGCATCCACTATTACGCTGGCAGACTGTCCGGTGGCCAGGCCTACCGCCTCAGTTTCCAGGACATTGAGTACCGCCTCCATTTTTTGCAGATCAGGAATGGAAGCAAACTTGCTGCCCGAAAAAACAGTGCTTCCAACGCCTGAATGTTGTCCGTACCAGTTCTTTTCCAGCACAAAGTAACCGTCATGAGGCGCTCTTACCAACTGGTTTTCCAATAAACTATGTTGCTCACTCAACTTCGATTCCTGGGTAGCGCGCTGAGCTTCCAGCACGGCCACCTCAGCGCCCTGGCGATCGCTGTAATTGCCTTTTTTGTCTTCCAGATGATCAGATCGGTAGTCCAGCAATTCCTTGTTGCGCATCGCATCAATGATCTCAAACCGGGAATAAGCGAGCACATTTTCAATGGCAAAATCGTCGGCCATGATCTTCTCGATATCGACCAGCTCCATCTGGTTGCCCAATTCCGTCAGCAAACGATCAAGCTCACGGTGTTTTCCAAGCACCTGCAGGTCCACCTTGTCGACTTCGATTCCGGCACTGTCGGCCTGCCGCTCTGCATCAGACACATCAAACCGGGCCACCACATCGCCAGCTTTGACCCAACTGTTGTCATCGGCCAGCCACTGTATGGTGCGTGGATTGCTGCTACCAGGTGGCGGCATGATGGGTGTTGATTCTGCCGCACGTAATTCACCACTGGAGATCAGCGAGATAACGAATTCAGTCGATTCAATCTGCAGCGTTTCAACTCCGGGGTCATCCTTGCTGCTGCAGGCGCTGCCAATCAGAACCAGGCAGACCATGAGCGGAATCATGCGGGTATTCATGGTCCGGCTTCGCCGCTTTCGTCAAGCAGAATTTCTGCTTTGACGCTCATGCCCGGGCGCATCAAGTCGACATCTGCATGGTTCAAAATGACTGTCGCATCAAAAACTTTTTCTGGTTGGTTGATGGAGCGGGTATGGATCACCGATGCCAATTCAACGATCTTGCCAAAGAATTGCTGGTCTGGAACGGCATCCAGTGAAAAGCGCACTGACTGTCCAACCCGGATGCGTGCTGATTCACGCTCAGGAATTTCCAGATGCACCTGCAACTGGGTCAAATCCGGAAATTCCATCACCCGACGCCCCATCCAGACATTGTCACCGACTGCCAGCTTGCCATGGCGTCTGTCTGCGACATGGATGGCCACTCCATTACCCGGAGCCTTCACAGCCATGCTGTCTATTGAGCTTTGAAAGCTGTTTACTTCGCCTTGCAAAACGGCGACTTCACGTTCAAGAATCTCAACCTCGGTGCGCTGTATGGTTTCATCCTTGACAACTTCCTCCTGGCGCAGGGCATGATCCAGTCTGGCCAGCTCCAGCAGGATCTGATTCTCCCGATAATCCCGATTGGCCAGCAAATCTGCGGGAATATCGGCCTTCAACACCGCTTTATCCAGCACCGCTTTAGACTCTTCTACTGCCAGGCGAGACTCAGCCAGAGTCTCTCGTGCAACGATGCGAGCCTTCTCCAGTTCCTTTTGTTTTTCATTGTGGGCATTGCTCTTGTCACGCATGCGCGTCATCAATTCCTGGGTGTCGAAACGCAGGATGACCTTGCCCTGCTCTACCGGCTCACCGTCAGGTGCCATGTAGGCGATCGTGTAGTCCCACATGTCCGGAACAGTGGGCGGGCCAAAATAATAAGATTGCGAGGAACGCAGTTCACCGGTCACTCGCACTACCCCGCCCGGTTCGCCGATGGCTGACGTTTTCGCTGTGTCTGAGTCACAGGCGCTCAGCATGACCAGGATAATGATCGTCCATTGCTTCATGATCGGCTTATCACCAGCGCACTCATTCCCGGCATGAAGTCACTTTCTACCCCATCAGGCAGTTCAACAATTCCTTTGTAATAAATCGCATCACCCCATTCGAGGCGTTTTTCGCCGCTGTCCGAAATGCTCTTCAGCAGTCCTTCAAACTCACGATCCGGCAGGGCGTCCATCACAATCCGCACCGACGTATCGGCTTTGACATGCGGTTTGTCCACCCCATTGATCCATACCTTGATGGCCAGATCAGAGGTGTCAGCCACCTGTGCAATCTGGAAACTGGTTTGAACATTGTCACCCTCCTGGAATTTGGCGCGGGTCCAGGGGTGATTTCCGTAAACCAGGTAACCGGGTTGCCTGGCTCTTACCTTGAAGCTCTGCAGCATTTCGGCCCACCATTGCTCCTGGATTTCTGTCTTACGGACATCCATTTCTGCCTGCTGGTAACGTGAAAGCCGATCCTTTTCCTTGTCCGTCAATTGCTGTTCCGCGTTAGCCAATGCCTTGATTGCCTGTTCATTGGCCAATTGGTTTTCCGCATGTTCCAGCGCTCCGATCAAATCAGCCGGAATTTCGGCTTTCATGCTGGCCAGATCGAGGCTCGCACGGGCCTGCTTCAGCTGAAACTGAGCCTGAACTAATTCCTTATCTGCTGTTGCCAGATCCCGCTCGGTGCGCGCACGCTCAGTTCGTGAAGTCTCCCGCTGGGTTTCCAGTTGCCGAGCCGCCTCAGTGCCATCAAATTCGACGACCAACTGATCTTCCTCGACAAAGCTTCCTTCCGGCACCATGACGCTGATTCGGGCCTGCCAGTTGGTGGTAAGAGGAACGATGATCTCCTGGGCTTTACGTGAGTAAACCTCACCAGTGAGTAAAAACGTGTCGGCCAGCAAGGGTAAGGGCAAGAAGTAAAGCAATAGCCCACAAGCAGCCAGCCTTGTGCAGACAGGCTTAGGTTCACGTCGCATCAATGATCTTCCCATCCATCATGTGTATGGTGCGCTGGGCGAAATTTGCGATTTCTGACTCGTGTGTCACCATCACGATGGTCTGGCCATCGCGATTGAGCTCCTGCAGCAGGTCCATGATGTCGTCAGAAGTGCGGCTGTCCAGGTTACCGGTAGGCTCATCTGCAAGGATTACTTTGGGACGATTGATCAAGGCGCGGGCTATGGCAACCCTTTGCCTCTGTCCACCCGACAATTCATTGGGCTTGTGATCCATTCGATCAGCCAGGCTGACCCGGTCCAACAGTTGTTTGGCGCGCTGCAAGTCTTCGTCCCTGCTACCCAGTTCATGGTATCGGCGC
>JANOGQ010000068.1:0-2525 GCA_031406105.1 Lysobacterales bacterium
GTAATCTTCACGCATCGAGCCCCTGCCAAGCCGGCTTTGGCCCGCAACGCTGTCTAGTCAACATACAATAAGTTCTTTGAGTGCTGCTAAAGTAGCAGCCGTGCAGAGGCTCATCAGCCGGGGATTCCGACAACAGTCGACTGCCAAAAGCAACCTGATATCACCGAAGGATGAATAATATGGATTTCACTGTCATCAAGCGGCTACTTGCCGGCCCGGTATTTTCTGTTTGTGTGCTTTTGGGCTCCGCGGCCAATGCCAGTGAACGTGACGACCTAATTCGCGGCATCGATGCTCGTTATGACGAGCACCAGGCCATAGCTCTGGAAATCTGGGACCTGGCGGAAATGGGTTTTCTGGAAGTGCAAAGCACTGCGCTGCTGCAGCAGAAACTGGCAGAGCAAGGATTCAGGGTGGAAAGCGGTGTCGCAGGCATACCTACCGCCTTCGTGGCAGAAGCGGGCTCCGGCAAGCCGGTGATTGCATTCCTCGCTGAGTTCGATGCCTTGCCCGGCATTACGCAAACTGCATCCCCGGTCCGGGAGGAAATCCCGGGCAAAGCCGGTGGACAGGCTTGCGGCCATCACCTGTTTGGTACTGCTTCACTGGGAGCTGCGGTGGCGGTGAAACAATGGTTGGCTGAAAACAAATTACCCGGAACGGTGCGGGTTTACGGAACGCCCGCAGAAGAAGGTGGATCGGGCAAGGTATACATGGTGCGCGCCGGGCTATTCGACGACGCGGATGCCGTGTTGTCCTGGCATCCGGGTGCTGTGAATCGCGCCTCCATTGCGCCTTCTCTGGCCAATCGATCTGCCCGTTTCAATTTTCATGGGGTATCCGCCCATGCCGCCGGAGCACCTGAAAAGGCACGCTCGGCACTGGATGGCGTGGAAGCCTTCAACTACATGGTCAACCTGATGCGCGAACACGTTCCACAGGAAACACGCATCCATTACGTGATCACCTCTGGCGGTGAAGCACCCAATGTGGTGCCGGATTTCGCCCAGGCTTACTACTACGTGCGCCATCCCGACCCCGATCAGGTGCGAAAAATCTGGCAGCGTATTGAAGCTGCGGCTCAGGGTGCTGCGTCTGGCACGGGCACTACGGTGGATGTGGAGATCATGCATGGCAACCTCAGTCTGCTGCCCAATCGGCTGATTGCTGATCGTATGCAGGCCAACCTCGAATCTTTGGGTGGATTCACTTTCAGCAGTGAGGAACAAACTTTCGCCGAACAGATTTACGCCACTTTGAATACGCCGGAATTTGAACTGGGTTCTGAGGCACAGATCAAGGACATGGAAATTGACCTGAGCATGGGATCGACCGATGTGGGCGATGTGAGCTGGACGGTGCCGACGGCTGAATTCACCACCGCAACCTGGGTGCCAGGAACTCCCGCGCACAGCTGGCAGGCCATTGCTGCCGGCGGCACCAGCATCGGCATCAAGGGGATGCAGCTGGCGGCCAAAACACTGGCGCTGACCGCAGCGGATCTGTTCGAGGATCCGGATCTGGTTAAAGCAGCGCAGGCTGAACTGCGGGAGTCGCAGGGTGAAAACTTCGTTTACAGCCCCCTGCTGGGCGATCGGGATCCACCACTGGACTACCGGTTCAAACCCTGAACACCTGTTTCCGATCCCTTAAACTGGCGAACCGCTTATCGTGAAGAAGTTCATGTTCGGTACCCTCAAGCATAGTTTGCGCATACTGGCGTATGGCGCGCTTGGGGTTGTACTGACCTTACTGGTCGTGGCAGTCACGCATCTCAATAATCGCCCCGACCTCTCTGCCTGGCACAAAGTGCACCTGGATGAGGAGTTTACGGAAAAGTCCGGGCTGAGCAGTTTTGCTGAATACCTGGCACTGGAAGAAAACTTGTTCCGGCAGCTGGATGCGGAGGTGGTTGCTGTCACTGCGGAAAGACCGGGAAATCAGATCAACCGCTTCAGCCAAGGCAGCCTCTCTGATCCGCAACGCTGGCCGCAGAACTGGAACCGCAGTTATGAGTTAGCACAGGCAGCCGGAGCCTCATCCGCGTCTGCGGCCAGGGCTTCAGTGCTGTTGTTGCACGGACTGTCGGATTCACCTTACAGTCTGCAGCACATGGCAATCACCTTGCATGAGCAGGGCGCACATGTAGTCAATATCCGTTTGCCGGGTCACGGAACTGCACCTTCGGGACTAGTATGGGCCAGCTGGCAGGACATGGCGGCCGCTGTGCGCTTGGGTATCGATCACCTGCGCCAGCAGAATCCGGATGTGCCTTTGTACGTGGTGGGCTATTCCAATGGCGCTGCCCTGGCCTTGCTGCATGAGCTGGCCAGCCTGCGCGACCCTGAGTTACCCAGGATCGACAAGCTGGTGTTGATCTCACCCGAGATTGGCGTTTCCCGCCTGGCTGGATTCGACAAAACAAAGGCACGATTGGCTCGCCTGCTGTGACTGGAGAACCTGGCCTGGAATGACATAACGCCCGAGTACGATCCAATCAAGTACAACTCCTTAGCCATCAAATA
>JANOGQ010000127.1:0-2704 GCA_031406105.1 Lysobacterales bacterium
CTTGCTGTAGTTCCCCTTGTATCCAGCGCAATACTTCGCGTTTGTATTCCTTGAGCAAGCTGTTTGCGTCATATTCAGGGTGACCCTGAAAATAGATGACCCGGAAGCCGTCGGGACTGACCGCCATATGCACTCCGCCCTCTTCGCTTTCAGCCAGCACGCTCAACCCCGCTGTTTCCAGTTGTGCCCGCGAAATATCATTGAACCGCGAGTGTGGTACATCAAAACGAGTGTTGACATCACGCAACACAGGGTGCTCGACTCGACAAACCTTGTGGCTGAAAACACCCCAACGTTTTGCCGCAAGGGGCTGTCGTTCAATCCCATGGCGGTACTTAAGAATCGCATGAGTGGCGAGGCAGGAACACAGTACCGAAGAGACATGATCCTCTGCCCAATCAATAACCTGGATTAACGGTTTCCAGAATGCTTCCCTGGAAAGATCAGGCTTGATCACATTGGCACCGGTAATAATCAGCGCATCTAGTCCGTTCTCTGCCAACTGATCAAAGTCGCAATAATTCTGGTCGATGTAAGCCTGGGTCTCCGCACTGCGATCCAGGACCGGCAAGGAAAAGGGGTATACATAAAATTGAGCGATGCGATTGCAGTTACCAATCAGGCGAATGAATTGCCGCTCAGTGGCCTCCAGGGCAGCATCCGGCATCATGTTGAGCAAACCTATATGAAGCTCGCGAATATCCTGTTGCAAAGCCCTTTCCAGCGTAAGGACTTCATGTCCCTGTTGCCGCAGTCGGGCGAAGGCGGGCAAATTGAGATGTTCAACAAGTGGCATGGCTGAAGTTTAACCCTATCTGCTCAATTTTAGGCAAGCAGCCCGCGAGTCCGGGCAAAAAAAACGCCCGGCTAAGCGGGCGTTTTCCTTAAGGGTAGTGAGGGTTTACTCAGCTGTGTCCAGCGCTTTCATCGACAGGCGTATCCGCCCCTGCTTGTCAACTTCCAGCACTTTGACCTTGACGATATCGCCTTCCTTGACCACATCAGTAACGTTCTCCACGCGCTCGTCTGAAAGCTGTGAGATGTGCACCAGACCATCGCGACCTGGGGTCAGGGTAACAAAGGCGCCAAAATTCATGATCTTGATAACTTTGCCCTGGAATACCTGGCCAGGCTCAATATCAGAAGTGATCTGCTCAATCCGTTTCCGGGCTGCGTCGGACGCTTCTTTATTGACTGAAGCAATCGTCACCGTACCATCGTCGGCAATATCAATGGTGGCGCCGGTTTCTTCGGTAATGGAACGAATGGTGACGCCGCCCTTGCCGATGATGTCGCGAATCTTGTCTGGATGAACCTTCATGGTCGTCAGACGTGGCGCAAATTCGGACATTTCACCGCGCGGGCTACTGATGACCTTGTTCATTTCAGCCAGGATGAAGCGCCGACCCTCACTCGCCTGGGCCAGAGCAATGCGCATGATTTCTTCGTTGATGCCTTCGATCTTGATGTCCATCTGCAGAGCAGACACGCCATCCTGTGTACCGGCTACCTTGAAGTCCATGTCACCAAGGTGATCTTCATCACCCAGGATGTCAGACAGCACTGCGAAACGATCGCCTTCCTTGATCAGGCCCATGGCGATACCCGCCACTGGCTGTTTGATTGGCACACCGGCATCCATAAGGGCCAGTGAAGTTCCACAAACAGTAGCCATGGAGCTGGAGCCATTGGATTCGGTAATTTCCGACACCACACGCAGAACGTACGGGAATTCTTGAATGCTTGGCAGGACAGCAGCAACGCCACGGCGAGCCAGACGGCCATGGCCAATTTCACGGCGCTTGGGACCAGACATCATGCCGGTTTCACCCACGCAGAATGGCGGGAAGTTATAGTGCAGCATGAACGGATCTTTGTATTCACCGTTCACGGCATCAATGATCTGCGCATCACGGGTTGTGCCCAGGGTAGTAATAACAATCGCCTGGGTTTCACCACGGGTAAACAGGGCCGAACCATGTGTGCGGGGCAGGATTCCACATTCAACCGAAATCGGCCGGACCGTGCTCAGGTCACGACCATCAATACGCGGATTGCCACTCAAAATGAGCTCGCGAACCAGCGCTTTTTCCATCTTATACAGGGCTTCAGAAACGTCACCTTTCGAAGGAGCCGACAGATCACCTTCAACACAAAGTGTTGCAATAGTGGTGTCCTTTACTGAGTTGATGGCATCGCGACGCTGCATTTTGTCAGCGATGGCATAAGCGTCTTTCATTCCGGCTGTTGCAGCGGCAGTGACTTTGTCCAACAGGTCCGTATTGACTTTTGGTGCTTCCCAAACCCAGTTCTGCACTTTGGCTTCTGCGGCCAGTTCCCTGACAGCATTGACCACAGTTTGCATGGCCCGGTGACCGAACATCACCGCACCGAGCATGACCTCTTCTGAAAGCAACTTGGCTTCTGATTCCACCATCAATACGGCTTTTGCGGTACCGGCAACCACCAGGTCGAGGTCGGATTTGACCAACTCGCTGGTGCTCGGATTCAGCTTATATTCGCCGCCAATGTATCCCACTCGTGCCGCAGCCATGGGACCATTAAAAGGTATGCCGGAAAGGGCCAAAGCAGCAGAAGTGCCTATCATGGCCGGAATGTCGCCATCGACTTCCGGATTAGAAGACATCAGAGTTGCAATCACCTGAACTTCATTCAGGAAACCCTTGGGAAACAGCGGACGGAT
>JANOGQ010000157.1:0-5078 GCA_031406105.1 Lysobacterales bacterium
GATTGCCGCAAGGCACCAGCCTGAAGCATTGTGAAGAATGTGGTAATGCCATTCCCCAGGCGCGTCGCGAGGCCGTAGCCGGTGTGCGCTACTGCATCGGCTGTCAGGAGCTCATCGACCTAGGGAAACTCTGATTTATTCAGAGTTTCTGCGGCATAAGGATGTGCCGCCATTTTCGATGATTGCAAATCATTGAAAATGAAGCAAAACAAAAATGACATTTTTTGTTTTGCGTGCTCTGATAATTCAAGGATGAATTAATCAGAGCTTCCCTAGAACAGGTAAATGCTGGCGGTATCAATCGACGGGGCAGTATAGACAGCCAGTTACGCTGACAGGTTTCAATTGGCAGAATTGAATTTTTGGATTTGAATTATTGGATTTGAATTGATGGGGCAGCCAGGAAATTCCCTGAGTTTTTACAGGCCGGAATGGCCGCTCTGCTGATCAGTTGAATTGGCCTGTTCTGCCTTGTGCAAGCTCTTCAAGGCCTTGCTGCGTTCCGAGTAATCGGACTCGAAGCCGTCACCAAACGTATAAACATAAAGTGTGGCGTAGCTGAAAAATACCGTTAACACCAGCGCAATTTCCAGCGCCTTAACACCGGCAGCGATTCCTGTGCCTATGGCGACCAGTATGAACAGGGCATCATAGGTTTCCTTCAGGGCTCGCCGGAACTGCACGCCGGCAACAATGCCGGCCAGGCTGAAAGCCAGTGCCAGACTGTGTTGCACCACCAGAACAATGGCGGCCACCACGCCGGGCAGTATCAGGGTGGTTTCATCCAGCGAGTGGTCGGCTGAATTAACTTGATGGATGCCCTTATGCACCCAGGATACCGGCAACATCAGCAGCCATACGCCGATCAGCGTTATGGTCAGTACGCGAGCATAACCCAGGCGATCAAACTCGCTGGTGGCGCGGATAAAAGTCCGAACTATCGCGATGTCTTCGGGGTTGGCCTCAGCCTGGGGTAGCGGGGACACAGTGAGATCCCCGCTTTCTGCCAGCTCGGAAACGCCACCCACCGGCAGTTGAGCAGTAAACCCAGGAAAGATGGCTGCAGTGCCGATGATCAAGGTGGCACAGATCAGGTGATACATCAGCAGCTTGCGAAATAACTTCAAGCCGGATTTGCGGCGGGCAATGCGCGGCTCTTCACTCATGGGGCCGGCTGGAATTTGCGGAGCGTGTGCTGTCTCACTCATGCTGGTATCTTCCTTAAACCCTCACCTTCGCGGGATTGTACTGCAAATGAGTAGATTCTGATGCATCCAGCACTTTTTCCAGGGCAACTCGGTATTTCGCAGGCGAAAGTTCCAAAAAAAAGCCCGGCATAGCCGGGCTTTTGTATTTCCTGTAGCTGAAAATCAGAACTGGGTTCTGAACTCAAAACCCCAGTAGGCTGGCTCATTGACGAAAGCGGTCAGGTTGAGGAAGTTGATGCCACCCTCAACCACGATCTCGTCGGTGATGTTACGTCCTACCAGGGCAAAATCCATGCCGCTGTCGGTACGATAGCCCGTACGCAAGCCGCCCAGCCAGCGTGCATCCTGCACGAACTCGACCGACTCATGCAGGAACAGGTTGGAGTCGTCACGATAGTTCCAGTCGTTGTTGAAGTAAACGTCGCCATTTGCCAGCGGGTAGGTGTACTGCAGGATGAAGTTGAATATCCACTCCGGCGTACGGGGCAGCGGGTTGCCGTCGATGAACACCTCGGTGACCGGGCCGAAGAAACCCTGGCGTATGCCGGCGATCGGGTCCAGCCGGGTGCAGGTCGGAGCCGAGCCGCACAGGTCGTCACGCAGGGCCGGGTCGTCAATCTCGGTGTGGGTGTAGCTCAGGTTGCTGGTGAGCATGAGGTTTTCCGACACGATCCAGTCCACTTCGGTTTCCGCGCCATAACCGTTTACCTGGTCGGCATTCAGCAACTGGTTGGTATTGGCTTCGCCACCGGTGGCAGTCAGCTGCTGGTTGTCGTTGCTGAAGCTGTATATGGAAGTGTTCCAGCGCACCCGGTCTTCCATCAGCATGCTCTTGAAACCAATCTCAGCGGAAAGGGTGTCTTCAGTTTCGGCCGCACTGACGAAGCCGAAGCGACCGAGAGTCACCGGGCCGCGGGAACCCGTGGCCAGGCGGCCGTACCAGGTCCATTCTTCGCTGGCGTCATAGGTCAAGGCCACGTCCCAGTTGAAGAAGTCGTCGCCGACCGAGATTGAAGCCGGGTTGACGAATCCACCTGGGTTGGCAGGACCGACCTGCAGGTCCTTGCTGTCATCGGTCCAGCGTGCGCCCACCGTCAAAGCCCAGACATCAGTAAAGGCATACTCTGCCTGGCCGAAAACAGCCCAGGAAGTGGTTTGCTGGCTGACCTTTGCGCTGGCACCGGGATTGAGGAAATCCTGGTTAAGCAGGTCGAAATCTTCGTCAAAATAGTAAAGGCCAGCCTGCCAGAACAACTGGTCACTGGCTTGAGCAGCCAGACGGAGCTCCTGGGTGAATTGTTCCAGATCATCCAGTCCATCGCCTGTTGCTACGCCAAAAAACACCTGTTTGCCCAGTTTGCCGATATCAGCCGGATTGAATGAAGTCTCGCCGCCGTCCACGTCCGCGCTCTGGAAGTTGTCGACTTTGTCGTAACCGGTAATGGAAGTCAGCGTCATATCGTTATCGAACAACCATTGCAGGTTCAGCGCGCCGCCGTAAGCATCCAGCGTGAGGTCAGCGATTTCGTTGTCATTGCTGGCGATTTTCTCGTTGAACTCCGGCCGCAGGCCCTTCTTCCCCACTTGGAGGGCATTGGCGTAAAACACGTTAGGATCACTGCCATCCTGGTTGAAGCCATGCAGTTTCAGATTGCCGGTAAAACTGTCTGATGGTTCCCAGAGGAACTGCAAGCGCCAGGCAAATTCTTCGAAGCCACCGAAGTCATCGCCTGGCCCGTTGACGGTGTTGTCGATCCACTCATCGCGTTCCTGGTACTTGAGTGAAGCGCGCATGTGGAAGGTGTCAGACAAGGAAAAGTTGCTGGCGCCTTCGGCGGTGAAAGTCGAGCGTGAACCATAAGAGGTGGCGAAATAGCCATTGCGTTCGTCGTCGGGGCGCACTGAATCGATTTTGATCACACCGGCGTTGGTATTGCGGCCGAACAGCGAGCCCTGCGGACCCTTCAGCACTTCGATGCGCTCAATGTCGAACAGGGGATAGCTGCGCACAGTATTGTTTTCCAGGGAAACTTCGTCAAAAATCATCGCCACCGGCTGGTTGGCATTGACGTCGAAGTCGATATTGCCCAGTCCGCGCAGGTAAAACCGGGGTTGGGTACGGCCGTTGGAGGTTTCGATGTTCAGGCCAGGAACCCGGGCGGCCAGGGCGCGAATGTCTTGCGCTCCACTGAGGAATTCCTTGGCTGTTTCACCAGAAATGGCTGAAACCGCAATAGGCACATCGGCCAGCGACTGTTCACGCTTCTGGGCAGTGACCAGTATCTCTTCGAGGGCCAGCTCCTGGGAGAATGCCAGCGGGCTAAGCAGTGCTGCTGCTATGGCCAGGGCAAGACTGTTTTTGTTGATAGTGCCTTTCATTATTTTGCTCCGGGGGGGTGAGTGGTGAAATTATAGCCACATTCATGAGTGGCGAATAGCGCACAGGTCGTTTTACCCAGCGCAATGGCGATTGCAAACAGATTCTTAGGGAAGCTCTGATTAATTCCTCCCTGAATTATCAGAGCACGCAAAACAGAAAATGTCATTTTTGTTCTGCTTCATTTTCAATGATTTGCAATCATTGAAAATGGCGGCACACGGCCCAGGCCGGCTTCTCGGCCGATTCCCGGCCTCACCTTCTCCTTATGCCGCGGAAACTCTGAATAAATCACAGTTTCCCTAAGTGCATAGCGATAGACTTCCAGGTAACAGTTACTTCTGCATTCTTGCAAATTTCAGAATATGATTCTTGCCTGATTCAATCAGAGTTTCCTCAATGCACCTGCACTTTAGCAAGGCCTGTGACAGCATTTAAGCCGGAAACCACAGGTGAGAACTGCGGTTCCCCGCCGCTGCTCAGTATCGTTATTCCGACTTTCAACAGATTACACATGACACAGCGTGCTGTTGAAAGTGCCTTGAATCAAAGCTTGAAGGATCTGGAAGTGCTGGTTGTGGATGATGCGTCTCCAGAGCATCCGCAGTTACCGCAGGACCCGCGTGTGCATCTCATACACTTGCCAGAAAATCGAGGTGGCGCCAACGCCCGAAATGTCGGCGCAGGCGCGGCGCGCGGCAAGTATCTGGTGTTTCTGGATGATGATGACACCCTGATTCCTGAAATGGCGGAAATTTCCCTGCAAGCACTGCAATCCGCGCATGGTTTGCCGCAACCTGTGGCAGTGCTGACCGGTTTGCAGATTGTCAACGAACAGGGCGAGGTGCAGGAGACTCATCTGCCACCAACTCTGCCTCGCGGCAAGCATTATTCATTGGAAGATTTACCACGCGGCAGTTCACCGTTTTGTAAACAGACTCTGTTTATCGAACGGGAGGTGTTTCTTGGAATCGGCGGCTTTGACCCCGAATTCCGCTCACGGCAACAGTCGGAGTTGTTTTTCAGGCTGAATCAGGCCTGTTCGCTGCTGGGAGTTCAGGTGGTTACCTACAACTGGACTTTTCATGACAGTCAGCGAATTACCCGTGACCCGAAAAGACGCCAAGAAGGGTTTTATGAGCTGGTTGGGAAATATCGGCAGCTGTTTGAAGCACATCCGCGACGTTATTCATGGTACCTGCGCGATCATGCCTATCGTTCATTTCTCGACCGCCAGTTCTGGCCTTGCTGGGTGGCGTTTTGCCGCGCACTGAGGTGGGATCCACGCGGCACCTTTGCCTGGCTGGGCAAAGGCTTCCCGAATGAAACTGAGCCGCAAAACCTGCCTGGAAATTGACCTGTTCCTGGCCATCCTGGTCGGCGACAAAGCCGCAGAGAGAAGAATTAACAGGCTCCGGATGATTCCAGGTTCAAGGCCACCAGTTTGGGTATCGGCAGGGAGTTGAACTCGCTGGCGGTTGCGAGGGTATAGG
>JANOGQ010000196.1:0-4208 GCA_031406105.1 Lysobacterales bacterium
CAACCGAACTCATTGTCGGTGGGCTCGTCGGATTCACCTTCGAGGATAGAAGCTTCGTAAGTTGGCGAGTAGCCTTCCGGTATCACCTCGGAAATTTCGCAGTTCAGTTCACCTGCGTCATATTCTGTAACCACGAACACTACGTCATCAGCCTCAGAAATTTCCTTACTCTGATCCAGGATCAAACCCGTGTTGCAGTCGATCGCCACCGTCACTTCTGAGGGATTGTCGTCGGTGAAATCCTTGGTCACCCGGAATGTAGCGCGTGAAACCGGAGTGTTGGTAATCGCGCATCCTCCGTCGATAGGATCATTATCCTGGCAGTCCGATTGGTCTGCGGTGTAACCGGCAGGCACAACTTCGCTCGCTGTACAGGTGGTTACACCCGGGACTACGCGCGTTACATCGAAGATTGCACTTGCGCTAGGCGAGGCCATTTGCGGATTGTTGGTAACCATTGCAGGTGCCGTGCAACTCGCTGTCACACTGACCGGGCTCTCGGTGCCAGCCGTGTACAGCTTACGTACCGTGAAGGTGCCGGTGTTGGCCGTGTTGGTGATGGTGCATGATCCCGGATCCAGCAGGGCGATCTCATTACAGCCAGTATCGTCCGCCGTGTAGCCGGGTGGAAAGTTGCTCTCAGTTGCGGTACAGATCGGTGTATCGGTCCAGCCGGTCACTTCGAAGACCGCGGGACTGCCCGGCGCCGCCTGCAGGTCGTTGGTCGTAACGTTGCCATTGCATACGAGGTTGATCGTCACAGGGTCCGTGCCACCGTCGTCATAGGTTTTGTTAACAGTGAAGCTTGCGGTGTTGAGGGTATTGGTGAATACACAGTTGGCGAAATCACCCTCTTCTACACTTACGCCGATTTGCTCGTCCCCGTCAGACACCGACAGGTCATCGATAAAGCACTCGGAGAGAACGGTAAAACCTTCCTTGGGTGTCTCGGTAATGGTGTAAGCACCATCGGCGAGATCCTCAAATGTCCGGGATCCGCCCTGGGCCGGCAGCAGGAGGCCGAAGTCCCCGTTGTCACTTGAGACGGTAAACTCCCACTCGCTGTTTGTGTCTGGCGGAGTACCTACGACTGCCTTGACGATGGTGATGGCATTGGTCTCAACCGGAGGTTCCGTGAAGCATTCCTGCTCAATTATCGGGCGCCCGTCGTCCTCATAGGTAATTTGCAGGCAGATCGAATCCACCTTGATCGAAGAAGCTTCGAGCTTGGTGAAAACCAGGCCGAACTGGTCGGTATTCACGATGGCAGGGGGCAGGCTCATCAGACCCCAATCGGCCGGAGTGGTGCCCAGACTGACCCCCGCTGTTGACGCGCAATTGCCACCAGAACCGGGAACCAGCAGCGAGCGCTGGTTACCTATGACAGTGGGTGGAACCACGCTGGCATTTGAGGCCAATTGCACGCCGATGTTCTGATCACCGTTTTCACCGGCCTTTATAAAGGCTGTGACTCCGGTGATAGTGGCTGATAAAGGTATGTTGAAATCGAAGTTATAGGTCAGGTTCGCTTTGCCCACCGCGCCCATGTTCGCGCAGTTGTTGTCGGGTGGTCCGACTACGTTACCCGGAGTCGACCAGTCGCCCGCACCGGTTCCGGCGTTGCTGGACCGGAGGTTCTCGACGGGTTGCGCCCATGCCGGAAGGGCTGCCAGCAAGGCGACGCATAAGGCCAGCATTCCGAAGATTGAGCGGTGCCGTGATCGATGATTTGTCTTGAATGGCGTGACGCCGCCAGGATTACTGCAGGCTGGATGGTACATTTTCACTCTCCCCGAGGCTCATTATTGTATTTGCATGTAAGGACTTGGCCATAGGCCGCAACCGAAACACCTCCCCGCAATCCCTGCGCCTGTTTCGTAAAACCTGCCAAGTGTAGCCTTTAAAGCAATCTGTGTGAACCTTTCAGGTATCAAAAAGCGATCTGGAGCCAGATTGTCTTGTCGAATTGAATCAATGGACTTAGCATGCAACATTGAAGAATTTGCTCACTCACAACAGGGATTGCCAGATGAATTTCGATAGATACCCAAAAAGCCTCGTATCCCACGCCATGAAAGTCTTATTGCTGGTTTCCCTGGCTGCCAGCTGCCTGGCAGATGCAATCGAGTACAGGGAACATGACATTGATTCCTTGCAGTCGCTGATGCACAAGGGTGAACTAAGCTCCACCCAATTGGTGCAGTACTATCTGAACCGGATTGAGGCTGTTGACCGCAATGGACCCAAACTCAATTCGATTATCGAAATCAATCCAGAGGCGCTGGATTTAGCCCGGGCACTGGATGAGGAGCGAAAATCCAGCGGCCCACGCGGCCCCATGCACGGCATACCGATTCTGTTGAAAGCAAACATCGACACCTCCGACCAGATGGAAACCACTGCTGGCTCACTCGCGATGAAGGGCCATCGGCCTGCAGCCGATGCATTTGTGGTCGAAAAATTACGTGCCGCAGGCGCGCTTGTTCTGGGCAAGACCAACCTCAGTGAGTGGGCAAACTTTCGCTCTGACCATTCGAGCAGTGGCTGGAGCAGCATCGGTGGGCAGACCCGAAATCCCTACGATACTGCGCGCAATCCCTGTGGATCTTCAAGTGGCTCGGGCGTTGCCGTCGCAGCCAGCTTGGCCAGTGTGGCAGTTGGTACTGAAACCGATGGGTCGATTGTCTGTCCCGCCAGCATCAACGGCATTGTCGGTATCAAGCCCACGCTGGGGCTGATCAGTCGCAGCGGCATCATCCCGATTGCACACAGCCAGGATACGGCCGGGCCCATGGGCCGCACGGTCAAGGACGCAGCGATTCTGTTCAACGCAATGGTGGGGGCCGATCCCGCCGACCCACTCGCTGGCCTATATCCGAAAGCAGTGACGGACTATGCCGGGGATCTGTCCAGGGATGCGCTCAAAGGTGCCAGGATAGGCGTTTGGCGTGGCTATCCGGGTGCCGGCAAGGATGCGCGTGTTGAAAAGATTCTCGAAGACACCATTGCGACCCTCAAATCGCAGGGTGCTGTGATCATCGATCCGGTCGAGATGGATACCGAGGGCATGGACGATGCGGAGGGCGAGGTGCTGTATTACGAATTCAAAGCAGACCTCAACGCCTACCTGGAAAAATCCGCTGCGCCTATGAAAAGCCTGGCTGAGATCATTGAATTTAACGATGCCCACCGTGAAACGGTGATGCCGCATTTCGGGCAGGAAAGCATGATCAAAGCGCAAGCCAAAGGGCCGCTGAGTGATGAGCTCTACCTCAAGGCCCTTGCTGACAGCAAGCGCATTTCACAAACTGCGATCAACAAGGCAATGGAAACCCATAAGCTGGATGCCCTGATTGCACCAACCACAAGCCCAGCCTGGATGACCGATCACATCAACGGCGATCAGTGGTCAGGCATCTACAGCTCGTCGCTGGCAGCCGTGTCGGGTTATCCCAGCATCAGTGTTCCAGCGGGCGATATTGTTGGGCTGCCGATCGGGATTTCATTCATAGGCGGGGCATTCAGCGATGCCCATTTGATTCAATTGGCCTATGCCTTCGAGCAGGCGGGTTATCAACGGCAACCAGCGCTTCAGGACTGACCCAACCAAGGAGCCCAACAAAGCGTATAAGAAGTATTAAGCACCTTTCTTGAGAAATTTGAAAGTATCCGAGCCTTGATTTCCTGCCCATCCGGAGCCAGGCCGGCCCTTCCTGAGCCTCTCTGGGCATGTTTTGAAACGGTTCGTTGGCTTTTTTTGCGTCGGATTCGTTTGCCGGCCCACCCTGGCACGAGCGTGACCGCCGGGCCGCCTGCCACTGTTTAGTTCAGTCTTAGTCTTGCTCCATCACGCACCGACGGCGCCCGCGCTTGACTGAAGCCTGCATCGCCGCACTGCTGCACCACGTGTTTGAGGATCTTGCAAATCAGCGGCGGGTCTCGGGGGCGCACCGTGATCGACGCTTAGCGGTGCACCATCAAGCGTGTCGGCCAGGAGCACGTCCGGCGATAGCAAGTCTCAAAGCTGCATTGCGGTGCACGCTCCGTCCTGACCTCGAAGCGCAACCAGAGTTGCCGCTGCGTTTGGACGGGCCTGGGGCCTCACAACCCGCTCAAAGAAGTCCGCAAATCGCACTCCACTCCAGCGCACAGAACGACGTGACCACGTTGTAACGCATTGGAAATCAGACGTCTATTCGATCCGCGGC
>JANOGQ010000266.1:0-3906 GCA_031406105.1 Lysobacterales bacterium
GCCGTTTCCAGAAAACAGCAGCAGGGCCTTCCGGCAGGCAGTCTGAAACATCAGCGCCCAGCGCATCATCCAGTGAGGTAAAAGTGACGGCAGGTATTTCCAGCAGTTTCAATGTCCACCAGCCTTCTGCACCATCTTGCAGGTCCAGGTTTTCAGCGACCAGAACTGACCGTATGACTTCTTTGACTTGTTGTTGATACTGCGGTGAAAAACCGCCAAAGCCGCTGCGCATCAACAATACACGGCTCATATCCGCTTGCAGGACCACCGGATCGAGCCGCAGGCAACAGGCTGGATCAGCAGCGCGCAGACTGCCCAAGGCCAGCGCACCCAGCGCAGCAACCGGCACGCCTTGCTGAGAATCGAAACCAAACAATTCCAGGCGCAAGGCATCCAGCGAATCGGCCAAAGCCGAACTGGGCTGGGCAGTTGCAAAAAATTTCTCCAGCTGCGGATATCGAAGTTCGGGTCGGAGGTGTTGTGGCCAGCCCGCCAGACGCGGCAGCAGCACGCAAACGCTACTTTGCACCGGCCTGTGATCAGCCGTCGTAGGAAATTCCGACAATTTCGTAATGACGTTCACCACCCGGGGCGTGCACCACCACCTCGTCGCCTTGGTGGCGGCCAATCAAAGCCCGGGCTATGGGTGAGCTGATCGCAATGCGGTTTTCCTTGATATCAGCTTCAAGGTCACCCACCACCTGGTAGGTGGTTTGGTCGCCGCTCTGTTCATCAGCAATGGTGACTTTTGCACCAAACACCACCTTGTCACCGGCATTGAGCGCAGTCACATCAATGATCTGGGCAGTGGAAAGCCCTGCTTCCAGATGCTGGATGCGGCCCTCAATAAAGCCCTGCTGTTCCCGTGCGGCATGATATTCGGCATTCTCTTTCAGATCGCCGTGTGCGCGGGCTTCAGCGATAGCCAAAATGATGGCTGGCCGGTCAATTTTTTTCAGCCGGGCCAGCTCTTCGCGCAAGCGCTCAGCGCCAGCCAGGGTAAGGGGTTGTCTGCTCATGTTTTATCCTGGTTCTATCCCGGTGCCAAGCCAGCACTATCGCACTATCCTGGAGTTAGCGGCTCAGCATTTATGCTTTTCTGCTTGCTTTCAAGGCCTTTATGCAATTGTTGCAGGCTGTGTACGGTGTAATCATCTTCATGATCCAGTGCGCACAAGGTGGCCTTGCCGCCGGCGATGGTGGTGGAGTAACTGATCTTGCGCTGCAAGGCTTCGCGGCGTATGGAAAAGGAATCCGATATCGCCTGCCGCCCTTCGGTGGTATTGACGATAAAACAGATTTCCTGATTCTTGATCAGGTCAACGATATGTGGCCGGCCTTCCATCACCTTGTTGACGAGCTGGCAGTTGATGGATTGTTCATTCAGAAAACGGCAGGTTCCGCGGGTGGCCACCAGTTCGTAGCCGCGTCCCAGTAATTCGCGGGCTATGGCGGCCAGCCCTTCTTTATCGCCATCGCGGACACTGAGGAAGGCCTTGCCGGGCTTGGGTAAACCGTAGTTGGCCGCTTTCATGGACTTGGCACGGGCACCCCCGAAACTCCAGGCGATTCCCATGACTTCGCCGGTAGAGCGCATTTCCGGCCCGAGGATGGGGTCCACCCCAGGGAACTTGATAAAGGGAAAAACGGCTTCTTTGATTGCAAAGAAATTCGGAATGATTTCTTTTGTATAACCCTGATTTTTAAGTGATTTACCAGCCATAACCCTGGCAGCTATGCCGGCCAGGGGAACACCGGTTGCCTTGGACACAAACGGTACTGTACGCGATGCACGGGGATTCACTTCCAGCACATACACTTCATCGCCACGGATGGCGAACTGGGTATTCATCAAGCCAATCACGCCCAATTCCAAGGCCATCAGGCGGGTCTGCAGACGCATTTTGTCCTGAATTTCAACGCTCAATGAATAAGGTGGTATGGAACAGGCAGAATCACCGGAATGCACGCCGGCTTGTTCAATGTGTTCCATGATGCCGCCTATCAACACGTCCTCGCCGTCGCAGATGGCATCCACATCCACCTCAATGGCGTGATCCAGAAAGCGATCCAGCAACACCGGTGAATCATTCGAGACTTCTACCGCTACCAGCATGTAACGACGCAATTCCTCTTCGCTGTGCACCACGTCCATGGCGCGGCCGCCAAGCACATAAGACGGCCTGACTACCAGCGGGTAACCGATCTCCAGCGCACTCTTCACGGCACCCTCAACACTCACAGCTGTGCGATTGGGCGGCTGGCGCAAGGCGATGCGCTGCAACAGTTTCTGGAAGCGTTCGCGGTCTTCTGCCAGGTCAATGGAATCGGGTGAGGTGCCAATGATGGGCACACCCGCCGCTTCCAGTGCCCGCGCCAGTTTCAGCGGCGTTTGTCCGCCGTATTGCACAATCACTCCTGCAGGATTTTCCTTGCGGACGATTTCCAGCACATCTTCCAGCGTCAGCGGTTCAAAATACAGCCGATCGGAAGTATCGTAATCGGTGGAAACCGTTTCCGGATTGCAGTTAACCATGATGGTTTCATAGCCATCATCACGCAGCGCCAAAGCGGCATGCACGCAGCAATAATCGAACTCAATGCCCTGGCCAATCCGGTTGGGGCCGCCACCCAGCACCATGATCTTGCGCTTGTCAGAAGGCTGCGCTTCACATTCCTCCTCGTAGCTGGAGTAGAGGTAAGCGGTGGCTGTAGCAAATTCGGCCGCACAGGTATCAACCCGTTTGTACACCGGGAAAATATTCAGGCTGTGGCGATAGGCGCGCACCTGTGCTTCCTTCACACCCATCAACTTCGCCAGCCGACTGTCAGCAAATCCTTTGCGCTTGAGTTGCCACAAGTGAGTGGCATCCAGCGACTCCAGTGCCGAGCCCTGCAAATTGCTTTCCAGTAGAACCAGCTCTTCGATCTGCGCCAGGAACCAGCGGTCGATGTAAGTCCAGCTGTGAACTTCCTCCAGGCTCATGCCTTCACGAAATGCATCAGCTACATAAAGGATGCGCTCGGCCCCCGCTTCCCGCAGCTCTCGTTTGAGCAGCGCCATGCGTTCCTCAGGCTGGTCGCCCTTTTGCAGCGGTTTCAGGATGGGGTTCAGGCCATCGCGGCCGGTTTCCAGGCTGCGCAATGCTTTCTGCAGTGACTCCTGAAAGGTGCGACCAATGGCCATCGCTTCGCCAACGGACTTCATCTGCGTGGTCAGGCGCGGATTGGCGGCCGGAAACTTTTCAAATGCGAAACGCGGAATCTTGGTGACCACATAATCAATGGTCGGCTCAAAAGACGCGGGAGTTGCACCACCGGTGATTTCATTACGCAACTCATCCAGGGTATAGCCCACCGCCAGCTTGGCTGCGACTTTCGCAATCGGAAAGCCCGTAGCCTTGGAGGCCAATGCTGAGGATCGCGATACCCGCGGATTCATTTCGATCACCACCACTTTGCCATCGGCGGGATTGATGGCGAACTGCACATTGGAGCCACCGGTGTCCACGCCGATCTTGCGCAGCACAGCAATCGAGGCATTGCGCAGGCGCTGGTATTCCTTGTCAGTCAGAGTCTGGGCCGGCGCTACCGTGATGGAGTCGCCGGTATGTATGCCCATGGGATCAAAATTTTCTATGGAACAGACGATGATGCAGTTGTCGTTGCAATCACGCACCACCTCCATTTCAAATTCTTTCCAGCCCAGCACCGATTCTTCCAGCAGCACTTCGTTGGTGGGAGAGAGTTCTACGCCGCGCGCGACGATCTCCTCGAACTCTTCACGATTGTAAGCAATACCGCCACCCGAGCCACCCATGGTGAACGAAGGCCGTATGATGGTGGGATAGCCAATGCTGGGTTGCTTCTGCAGGGCTTCTTCGAGACTGTGGGCAATGGCCGCAT
>JANOGQ010000325.1:0-1693 GCA_031406105.1 Lysobacterales bacterium
GTGTGGTTTAGGGCAACTCTGATTTATTCAGAGTTGCCGCGATACAAGGATGTACCGCCATTTTTGATGATTCTAAATCATTGAAAATGAAGCAGAACAAAAATCACATTTTTTGTTTTGCGTGCTCTGATGCTTCAGGGACGAATTAATCAGAGCTTCCTTAGGTGAGAATAATCTGAATGAGTCAGAGATTGTTTGAATCAGGGTTTGCTTGAATCAGAGCTTGCTTCAAGTGGTCAGGCCAGACCGCACAGAAAATGCAGCTTCAAAAGGCCGACTGGCCCCGGGCATCAGCCGCATAATAAGGATTGGCACCGCTTTGGTGATCAGTCGCATCCAGCACACCCCTTAACTCGGGAATTTTTGAAAGCAACGTTTTTTCGATACCCTGTTTCAGGGTGACATCTGCCATGCCACAGCCCTGGCAACCGCCACCAAAGCGCAACACTGCGCGCAGATCTTCAGTAATCTCCGTGAGTGCCACCCTGCCACCGTGTGCCGCCAGGGAGGGATTGATATCTGTTTCCAGCAACCATTCAATCCTCTCGTCCAGTGACGCATCAATGGCCGGTGCATGCCCACGAATTCCAGGTGCACGTATGGATAGCTGCCCACCCGTGGCATTCTCGTCGAAATCAATTTCCGCCTTTTCCAGCCATTTTTCGCTGGCCATTGCGATATACAAGTTGAAGCCCTGGAACTCCATAACCCGATCCCTACCATCATGCTGCCCACGTGGACAAAACTGCAGGTCGCAGGCAGCGTTCGGCGTACCCGGGGCGTTGACAAGCAGGCGCAAACCCAAACCGGGCTCGTCCTGCTGTTCAATCAGGTGCAAAAAATAGGCTTGTGCTGAATCGCTGACTTCGATCATGGGATTTCTTTTGCCAGGCGGCTATGGGTAAGAGCTTAGTTTATCAACTGGTTTCGACCGCTGCTGATTTCAAGGCATTGGCCAGGAAAGGCAGTGATTGATCCAAACGCCAGTCTATACCGGAATGGTTGCCGTGAAATTCCTCGAACTGACACTCTATATTCAATGCCCTCAATTTTTCTACCAGTTTGCGTGTACCGAACTGTATACCGTATTGATCATAACTGCCTACGTCGATGTAAAGCGCCTTTAAAGCGCGCAAGGCATTTGCATGTCTGGGCGCGAGATTGAGGAGATCAAACTCCAGCCATTGCTGCCAGCGCGACTCATCCAGGCTGCAGGTCTGCAGATCGAAAGGTAAGCGGATACTGCCGGGATTCTCTGGATCCGGGTCATAGCTGGCGGCCATGGCCAATATCATCAGCGTGTTGAATTCACGACCGGATGGCTGCGGAGATTCCCAAAATGAGCGGATGAAATTTTGAATATCGCCAGAATACTTTGCCAGTGTCAGGCAGGTTTCCGGAAAAGCAGCGCGAAACACCAGATCAAAACCAACATCACCCGCATGACTGGCAGCGGCACCCCAGATCTGGGGATAGTGCATGGCGTGGTACAGAGCGCCATAACCCCCCGATGATTTACCAAATATCCCACGACCTGAGGAAAGCTCCACTACATTTAGCTGGCTGGACACAAAGGGCACCAGTTCCTCGACCAGATAATCAGCATAAAGACCGATGCTGGGAGAATTGACATATTGATTACCTCCCAGGGTGGTATAGCAATCCGGCATGACCACGACCACGGGCGGCATCA
>JANOGQ010000366.1:0-3114 GCA_031406105.1 Lysobacterales bacterium
GGTGCCCGGTTCGAAGTCGAGCGGGATTTTCCTGGCGATGGCGAGATGCTCGGCCTCTGTGTAGTCCTTGCGCAGGTCGTATTCGTCGCCGTAGTCCTTGATGCCCGAGGTATGTGCCAGCAGCTGCCGGATAGTGATCTGGTGCCAGCTCGGCGGGCCGTCCGGGAAGAACTTCGCCAGCCGGTCGTCGAGCGATAGCTTGCCGTCCTCCACCAGCAGCAGGATACCCGCCGCCGTGAACTGCTTGCCCATCGAGCCCGACTGGTAGATCGTTTCCGCCGTCGCGGGTACCTGGTGCTCCAGATTCGCGAAGCCGTAACCCTGGCTCTTCACCACCTTGCCGTCGCGCCGCACCACGATCGAGACGCCGGGGATCTTGCCGGCCTTCATCGTCGCCTGGACGTAGTCGTCCACGGTGTCGGCGGCGGCAGAAGTGGCCAACAGCAGTACGCAGGAAGCCAACCAACTCTGAACTGCGAGACGAAACATCGGAACCTCCTCCGAAATGAATGACGATAGCGAAGTATAAGACGAATAGAGGGTCTATTCCCTAAAAATCGGGGGTGTTGCAGTAGCCGTTCTGAAAAATGGGTCGGATCCAATTTATCCCGGTTAGCTATGTGTCCAGCCAGGCTGCAATAAATTAAATCTGAGCCCTTTTACGAATCTGGTGGTGCTGGCATTTGTGCTGTTGGTGGGAGTTCCTTTACTGACGTCAGGCGAGTAATGTGTAAGGCCTGAACAGGCCGGCAGGGGATTACATCGGCATGATGTTAATTGCAGCCAGCGACAAACCGCTGGCGCCCATGAGCTGGCCGCTCCCGCACATCCCTGTGCTCTGCGGCACCTGGACTCCTGTCCAATGGGCACAACGATTGAAACGGGTGTTCGCCATCGACATTGAAAAATGCGCTGAGTGCGGTGGCAAACTCCGGGTCATCGCCTGTATCGAGGATCCGCTACTGATCCGCCAGATCCTGAGTCACGTTCAGCAGCGTGATGGCCCGGCTGACTTCGACGCGCGCGGCCCTCCCGGCGCGGCGATTGTGGCTTGATCAGGCCTGAGTTTGGGCTATGGGCCCAAGAGGCGTGCTCGAACGATGGTAGGCAAAAACCAAAGCTGCAGCGAAAACAAGCCAGCAGAGCGTGCATGAACACCTCTGGAAGAGCTCACGAGGAGCGATTGGGTCCTGAACTTGCAGAATTTCCAGGCTCGAATACTTTCAATTTTCTCAAGAAAGGGGCTTAATACTTGTTATACGCGCCAATTTCTTCAAATGCTTTGCTCATTAGCTTTAAGTCCATTACGTCACGTATGGGCATTAGCCATGATCACCCTTGCGCGATTTGTCACGCGGCAACTGCACCTTGCCTTCGGAAATCAGGCTTTGAAGAGCCCGGTTAACAGCCTGTGCCGTTGGAAAATACTTGGCCACTTCAGGCTCAAGGAGGATAAGGTTTGTCCCCTCCGCAAATCGCTTGGCGTACCTGCCTCGTATTCCCTTGCTGAAATCGTATTCGTCTCTCATAGCTGATTCTGTTCGTAGTCCATTCGTTCTCGCGATGAGGCCGGTCGTGCACTGATGAGTCTGATTCTATCACCTCGCTCAGTGTGAGATACCACAACCAACCGCGCATTAGTCGTAAGGCCCAGTAGCAGAAACCGTTGTTCCCCGGCGGAGTGATCCGGGTCTGGAATTGTGTAAGACAGTCCATCCGCGAAAGCTGTTGCACCTTCACGAAAAGAAATGCCATGTTTCTTTTCATTCTCACGAGCTTTGGCAGGATCCCAATCGAATTCAATATCCACCTTGATAGCGTGTGTCAAACGCAGATGCATCTGAAGTCGAAATCTACCCAAAGTAGTGTAGGAAAAACGCTCAGCAACTGAATTGGCCGGGCAGTCTTCTGCACAGCCGGGCGTTTCTGCGGGAACGCACATTAAAGTGGATTCGAGGATAGCGAGGGCTTCTGGCAGAAAACGGCGCCTGGCGCATTTCGATGAATTTTTTCTGGACACCACAACTGGCCGCTTTCTGAGAAAACTCCCAAACTGCTTATAACTTGCCTGATACTTGGGTACGATTCAGCGAGATGAACCCAACCGGAAGCCCGAGTCATTATGGAACAAACCGACAAGCTCGCCGTACTGATTGACGCAGACAATGCTCAGCCCGGCATCGTGGATGCGCTGCTGGTTGAGATAGCGAATTACGGCACCGCCAGTGTCAAAAGAATCTACGGTGACTGGACTGTGCCCAACTTAAAGGGCTGGAAGGAAATCCTGTTGCAGCACTCAATTCAGCCCATGCAACAATTCGCCTACACCAAAGGCAAAAACTCGACGGACAGTGCACTCATAATTGATGCAATGGACTTGCTATACACGGGCAATTTTGGTGGATTCTGTATTGTGTCCAGCGACAGCGATTTTACCCGGCTGGCATCGAGAATCCGGGAAGCGGGGTTGCTTGTTTATGGGTTTGGTGAGCAGAAAACACCTTCTGCTTTTGTTTCAGCATGTGACAAATTCATTTTTACCGAAGTCTTGCGCGCGAAGGAAGATGAAAACATCCCCATTGTCAAAAAAACAAGTATCGAGTTGAGCCAGGACACAAAACTGGTCACTCTCTTTCGCAACGCGGTTGAGGCGGCATCGGATGACAGTGGTTGGGCGCACCTGGGCAGGGTGGGAGCCAACATAGCCAAGCAATCGCCCGAGTTTGACTCCCGAAATTATGGCTATGGAAAACTTAAGGACCTGGTTGCAGCCATGAAACTCTTTGATTCGGAAGAAAGGCAGGTCGGGGCTACTAACTCTAAAGCAGTTTATATTCGTAGTTTTGCCGATAACCGTCTGTGGTAAAATATCGCCCGCCAACATACAATCCGACACCGGAAACAGTCCCGCTGGCTTCCACAAAATTTTTTTCTTCTCGAAAACTTCCATAAGAATTCTCGGTAGCCACATGCCAATCCTTTGTCGGTTCTTTTGTTTCCAGACGGATCACACCCGACAAAGCCCCTTCTCCATAAATGGTGGAAGCCCCGCCTCTTTGTATTTCGATCTGTTTTAAATACTCCGGCGCATAAAGAGACCAGGTCATGGAATTG
>JANOGQ010000407.1:0-3048 GCA_031406105.1 Lysobacterales bacterium
GTTTCCTGCCCGGCGATATGGCACAAAAAGTCGATCCTTATTTGCGCCCGCTATACGACGCCCTTTATGAAATGCTTGGCTTTGAGCGGGTTGCCACTTTGATGGAGCGCAATGTGATTGAAGTGGCGCCATTAGCTTTCATGCGCGGTAGAACCCTGAACGATGCCTTTGTCATCCTTGACGAAGCTCAGAACACCACCCGCGAGCAGATGAAGATGTTCCTGACGCGCATAGGTTTCGGCTCCACTGCAGTGGTGACCGGCGATATGACTCAGATTGACTTACCCAACAAGCAGGCTTCCGGTTTGAAACATGCTCTGCGTGTACTGGCAGGCGTTGAAGGTGTAAGCGTCAGCCATTTCACCGCACGCGACGTAGTGCGCCACCCCATCGTTCAACGGGTGGTTGAAGCTTATGACGCGGAAGAGAGCAGAGTGGGTGAAGGTCGATAATGGCCAGTGAGCTGCAATGAACATTGAGCTTTGTCTGCAAAACGCCAGTTCAGTCCGGGACGTTCCGGACCAGAGTGAGATGGAACTCTGGCTGCAACTGGTATTGCAGGGCTTACCCGCAGCAGTACTGACCATTCGCATCGTCGATGTAGCTGAAAGCGCGATGCTGAACCAGCAGTACCGGCAAAAAAGTGGAGCCACCAATGTGTTGTCGTTCCCGGCAGATTTGCCGGAAGAAGTAAATCTGCCTTTGCTGGGTGACCTGGTGATCTGTGCACCGTTGGTGCGAATCGAGGCCGCCGCCCAGGGAAAGCCTGTAGCAGCGCATTGGGCCCATCTGGTGATCCATGGCACTTTGCATTTGTTGGGTTATGACCACCTTGAGGAAGCTGAAGCATCACAGATGGAAAGCCTTGAAACAGAGTTGCTGAGCAAGCTTGGCATTGCGAATCCTTATGCCTGAAAACTACATCCTGAATTGGGCGGAATGCCCGCTCCCTTACGAAAACACTGGCATCGTCGCTTCAGCGCCACTATATTCGGGTGGGCGCAATTGGCGTCGCCAGGTGTACCCGGCATGTTTTGGCTGGAAATCATGATTTCAGCTGAGGCAGGACCCGGGAATCCAAAATGAGCGAAGACCCTTCGAGTAACGGATCCGGGCGAGTTTCCTGGGTAGAGAAAATCGGTAAGGCCTTTTCCAATGTACCGCGCAATCGCGAGGAACTGGAAGCCATGTTGCAGGAGTTGCGCGATCAGGGCATTCTGGATTCTGATGCATTAGCCATGATGTTGGGCGCTCTGGATGTGTCTGAACAGCAAGTACGTGATGCAATGATTCCGCGTTCGCAGATGGTCGTAGTGCCCGCTGA
Organism: Lysobacterales bacterium; assembly: GCA_031406105.1. Classification (GTDB taxonomy): domain Bacteria; phylum Pseudomonadota; class Gammaproteobacteria; order Xanthomonadales; family SZUA-36; genus JAWXBM01. The sequence continues at coordinate 1,325 of JANOGQ010000407.1, forward strand.
TCTGGATCTGGAAGAATTTCTGCCGCGCATTATCGAATCTGGTCACTCGCGCTTCCCGGTCATTGGCGAAGACCGGGACGGTGTGCTCGGCATATTGTTGGCCAAGGATTTACTGCCGCATGTGGCTTGCAACAGTGAAAATTTTGATCTGCATTCCGCCATTCGGCCGGCCATGCTTATTCCTGAAAGTAAACGGCTCAACATGCTGTTGCGGGATTTTCGCGCCAGCCGTAATCATATGGCCATCGTGGTTGACGAATACGGGGGTGTTTCGGGCCTGATCACCATCGAAGATGTGCTGGAAGAAATCGTTGGCGATATTGACGATGAATACGATGAACACGTGGATGCGCTGGTGCAGGCTTTGTCGCCGGGCGTATATCAGGTGCAGGCTCTGACCCCCATAGACGAGCTCAACGAGCTTATCGGCAGTAATTTCAGTGATGAGGACTACGGCACCATAGGGGGCCTGCTGATGGCCAGGCTGGGTCGCGTACCCGAGCTGGGCGAGGTCATTGTGCTGGATGATAAATATGAGTTCCGCGTAACCCGTGCAGAAAGCCGCCGGGTGGTGACTTTGGAACTGAATGTCCACGATTAAAGGTCTGGTAAGCCAGGCCGGGCGTGCCTGCAATCTGCTGCTTCTCTTCCTGGCACTGGCAGTAAGCAGTTCAGTGCTGGCTCAATCCGCCGAACAGGAAGCAGACAAACTTCCAGAAAAACTGCAGCAATTTCAGACTGGGGTCTGGCTGGTCACATACGGGCCGGGTGAGATCTATTGGCAACGCTTTGGCCACAACGGTATCTGGATTCGTGATGAAGATCTGGGTCTGGATCACGTTTTCAATTTCGGATTTTTTGATTTTGACCAGGAAAACTTTTTTCTCCGTTTTTTGCAAGGCCGCATGCTGTACTTTTCTGCAGCCCAGCCCGCCCAGCGCGAATTTGCCCAATACATTGATGAAAACCGCTCCATACGGCTGCAAAAGCTGAACCTGAGTGCAGAGCAGGCCCTGCGGTTGGCGGATTACCTGGTACGCGAAGTTCAGCCCGAGAACCGCGACTACCTGTACGACTATTATCTGAACAATTGTTCCACGCGGATACGCGATGCACTGGACTTTGCCCTGGATGGCCGATTGCGTGTTCAATTTTCCAGTGTTGAGGCAAAACAGAATTTTCGTGACCATACGCGCCGGCTAACCGCTGCAGATTTCTGGTTGTATCTGGGGCTGGAGCTGGGCCTGGGTAGCCCCGTCGATTCAGGTATCAGCCGCTGGGACGAGTTCTTTGTGCCGGCAGAACTGGCTGATGGACTGACTCAAATTCAGACTGGCGACTCCCTGCTGCAGGAAGATGTATTGTTGTACGAATCCTCGTCTGAAACGCCGCCAGCCACCGCACCCCGGCGATGGCCGATATACGCTCTGGTGGCTCTGCTGCTGCTGGGTTTTGTTGCGGTGCTGAATCGCGGCTGGAAACGGCAGCGTAATGTTTTGTGGGCCCGCGGCTGGCTGCTGTTCAATGGCCTGGTCGGTTCGGTTTTACTGTTTTTCTGGTTCGGCACTGATCATGCCGCAGCGGCGGAGAATTTCAACCTCTTGCTATTCAACCCCTTTTTCCTGCTGGTTCTGATTCCACGCCTGCAGCGGCCCATATCCTGGCTGGTGGCAACCGCTGGATTGTTCGCTTTGCTGCAAAGCGTGCTGCCAAATGCTGCTGGC
>JANOGQ010000417.1:0-1787 GCA_031406105.1 Lysobacterales bacterium
GCTAGCGCTGGTTTCCAGCTGCCAAAAGGCCCGCTCCTGGCCTTCAGTGGCGCGGTAAACCAGGCTCATACCCCGCGGCCGATCCAGGGTGTGGCCCGGCAGGAACTGTTGACCTATGCATGCTGCCAGTATGGGCACTAGCAGTAACAGTGTGGCCCAGTGAGCAGAATTATGCCGGCCGGAGTTTTCCGCCAGCAAAGGCAACATTGCAATCGCCGGAAGTACCAAGGGCGCAATCAAAAAATGAGCATGCTCGAGGCTCAGCACCACTTCGAGGTTAAACAGGAAATAGAAGCCCAGGTAAGCTGCACCAATAAAGCCAAACAATCGCGCAAACAACAAGCGGGTATGCCGTTTCCACAGGATGCCATCAATCACAGCACCCAGAACAAAACCCACCATGGGTAAAACGCCGAGGAAACTCGCTGCCGGCAGCCTGGCCGAAAGGATCATAGCCATGGCTGCGAAAACCAACCAACAGGCCAGGCTGACCGAGCCCGTGGTTGCGCGGTGACTGAGCCCAGTCAGCAACAGGCGCAGTGCCAGTGCAGCCGTGAAGAACAAGCACACGCGGCCTAACCAGGGATAAGGGTGCCCCATAAGGTTGAGGTCCGGCCAGTGGCCCAGTGGCCAGGACAATAACCACCCGAGGCCACCCATCAAAGGTAACAGCAGGACAATAAACAAGAGACACCAGAGCACCTGCCGAAGGCTGATCTGGCGCGGGAAGACCAGGCGGATCAATACCAGCAGCAGCACTGACAACACCAAAGCCAGGCCGGTTGCGCTGCTGGCCGGATAATGCAGCAGCTTTTGTCCCAGCAGATCCACGTAAACGGCATCCTCGGTTGCGTTTATGCGTTGCAGCTCGCGCTGATCCACTACCTGCAGCAGAGCCCAGGCATTCTGCCCGTGATGTTGCAGGCTGTCAGCATCCAGTTGTTGCGCATCATCGATGGCACTGTGATAAACCGCAGCGCCACCGGTAAACGCAAAATTGAAACCGCTGATACCCAGATCGCGAAAAATTGAGAAATCAGTATCGTTGGGCATACGTCGATAAACTTCGCGGCTCAGTGAATTGGCGACCGGACGATCCAGCGATTGCGCCAGCATGCGGATGAACGAGCGGTTGCCTGCGCCGGTTTCAAACATGTTACTGGGGCCGCTGGCTCCACGGCCCTCAAGGTTGATGACCAACCCAACATCGCTGAACCAGGGGTGTTGGGTGGCAAAGGCATCGGCCCCCAGCAGGCCAACTTCCTCGGCATCAGTGAGCAAAAAGATCAGGTCATGGTTGAAGCCGCCCTGTTTTACAGCCATGGCGGCAATTTCCAGTATTGCGGTCACCCCCGCTGCATCGTCGCCAATGCCCGGACCCGCCGGAACACTGTCGTAATGCGCCAGCAGCAACAGCGCCTGGCTCCGGCCCGAGCCAGGTAATCTGGCCATGATGTTGTGAACCGGACTGCACAGGCCCAAGGCAGGACTGCAATGGATAAGGCTTTGCACTTCAGTGAGCAAACCCAGGTCCTGGAATTGCTCCACAAGGCGATCACGCAAGCTCAGGTTCTGCTCGGAGCCAGCCGGATGCGGCAGATTGTCCGGGTACAGGATCCGCAGCTTGCTCAAGGCGCGATCAGCCGAAAACTCGTTTTGTGCAGCATTTGCTGGCAGAGCCTTGGGTGGCTGCAAGCCCAGGTAAACCAGTCCTGCCAGCAGCATACTCAGCAGCAACAGGAAAAATGGCTCACGCAGCAGTTTCATCAAAGGATTCTACTGTGCCC
>JANOGQ010000457.1:0-14248 GCA_031406105.1 Lysobacterales bacterium
TGCGCATCGCCGCGATGGCCTCGGCCTTTCGCATTCCGGTAGACAAAGCGAGAACGACAACCAGGTAAAGGTATTCATTCCTCGATTCTTTGCATGTCTGGAGTAACCGAGCCCGCTCTTCATCATCCAAAAACCGGACTCGTCCTCTTGGGAGGCTCGGCTTGCGAACTTTCCGCATAGGGGAGTCCTCCAGCCACTGCCACTCACTGACGGCAATGGTGAAGGCGTGAGACATCGCCGCCATGTATCGAACTACCGTAGCCGGCGCGAACTTGCGATCGAGGCTATTCTTGCCAGTTACGAGCTTGTCACGGCAATCTGAAATTTTGTCGGGTGTAATATCAGCCAGGGTGTAGGGTCCAAGCTCGCTGGCCCACCAGCGAAGTTGAGACTCCTGGTTGATGTTCTTTGATTTCTTTGGAAGTTCGTCACTGATGTAACGCTCAATCAATTCACCGAGTGTGTGTTTCCTGGAATTGGCTGTCTTGAAGTAACGGCCTTCCCGAATCGAGGACTCCGTGTGTTGGGCCCATTTCCTTGCATCGGTGAGCCGTTGAAATGTGGCTGTTTGATTAGGGAATCCCCTGAGGCGAACATCTACTCGATATGAGATCCCTGACTTACCTTCCCGTTTGCGTATTGAGGCCAATTGACGTTCCTTTTGCCAGCCAGAGACGACTCACTATCGCTTGTGGCAAAAGACTACGACAAACCACAATAAAACACAACACAGCATATATAATGCCAAAGTGTTACCGATATATTATCAATGAAATAATAATGTTACAGATTTGGTAATGCGAAATGGCGCACTATTGGCGCAATTATGCGTTGAAATTAGCCTGGTTTTGTCTTTAAAGGAGGTGTTGGCATCACCCGTTCATCTTCGTCTCCAAGATGAATACTCACCCTGGTTACCCATCGGTTTTTGCCTCGCCGTCCGTTTGGTTTCGGTTTGATGATTTCGTACACATGTACGTAGGTGGTGTTTGCATTGAGAACGAGATTTATCATCTGGGAGAGTATTTCCCCTTCAAGATTGGCCCAAGCATGATATTGACCACCTGATTTTTCGATCATGCCGATTTCGTATGGCGGGTCGTAGATCCCAATCAACTCATCTTTGTATTTGCGATATTTCCGTCTACCGTGTTTGTCCTCGACCGCGAAATCGCCCAGCTTCACAGAATAGTCTTTTGGCGGGCCAACGAACCAGTCTTTCAAGCCTTCAGAGAGGCTGACTCTATAGAAGTCACCTTCCTGCTCCTCGGGCCAGAGCACAACACCGTCCAGGGTTAAGTATCGGTTGGACTCATAAACAGGACTTTCATCAGAACGTCGCCTTCTGTCGTGAATCGTGGAGTTGAATCCCCAGTCTAGGCTTACGTTGTAGTCAAGCACCCTGAGGCCGAAGTTGTTCCATTCGTCTTTGGGTAGCTTGGTAGGCCCGCTTGTGTTCATGATGAGTAAATAGTCTGGTTGCGTTAAAAGGATCAGCTACCGTTTTTGCGTTGTGAATACTCGTTGGATGGCTAAGTTTTTTTATTTACTCGCTCAAAGTAAAAGTTTGGTTGGTTTTAATTGCTGAATCAGGGAGGTTAGCCGTGAAAACATTTTTCAGTGGCTAAACTGTGCATTGACAAATCCTGAGCTCAAGCAGCGAATCGGCCGTCATCTCGCGCAAGAAATCTGACGAGGCAAGCATGAAGTAAAACCCATGCACTGCGACTCATCCTCGCCATCAATTGCGCTTCCAAAACTGCTTGTTTATGAATCGTCACTGGCATTGCTAATTCGGCCATATAGTCTTGGTACGGGGCTGTTGCAGCCCAATCGGGAACATAGAAGTATCTAGACATCCGATAGCTCTTGAGGTCAGGCAAGAAAGTCCTGCTCACCGTAAGTTTAGAATGCAGATTGTGAATAGGAACCATCTGAGTCCAGAGCAGATCAGTCAGGTCCCGTTCAAAATCACAGGAGTTTCCTGTAATCAACCATAACGACTCTTGGTGAGGTGTTACTCCAGGGTGTCCACTCTGATCAATTAGCGGAATCCCGCTGGAGAGAGTAATAATGTCCCCTTGGCATCTACGGGCGACGGTTGCCGCAGTATCAAAGAAATTAGTGTGCTCGTGAAAATCCCGAACATTGGCGATTAGTGCTTCTAGTTCTGCCGAATCGTAGACAACGGGCCATCGCTCCAAAATCTTTTACTCTTCGATTTTGCGAGTCAGCGGAGTGATAGTTGGTTCGCCTCTAATCTGTCGAATGACTGCATCCGCTTCTCTGTCTGCATGAGCCGAAAAGGGTAATGACCGGGCCGCAGATTGCATAAACCGGAACGCTTTCTCAACAATATATTCAGGATCTTCCTGAAGAAGCATAATCCCTGTGGAATCACTCAATGAGAGTAGTCTTTGAAGGTCGTGGGAGCTTGGAGTCTCAGAAAATCGACTATGAAATTGTGTAATCGCTTGGGTAAATGGTACGCGGACCACCCCGCCACCAGTACCACAGTCAATATCAGTAAATGGAATTGTAGTTGCTAGCATCATCGCCTCGATTTATCTTTCTGGTGAACCTGTCATCCATTCGAAAAGGTCCTTTCCTGGCAAGGTCATAAATAGTGAGAAAATGTCACCTGTAAAATTCGTCAATAACTCACCAATATTTTTCAAATCAATCTCGTTATCGATAAATCGATCAATATCAAATTGAAAAATTGGAGTCTCACCCATCTCACGAGGTGGAATCCCATACCTTAAAGTTAAGCCGCCAGAGTTCATGGGTGAAGATATTTGATTGGAAAATACAGTGTCCTCCAAGTTGGCCACACTCGCAGGAATTGAAAGATATTCACTAGCTACTGTTGATTCCAACTTTACAGTGCGAGCCAAGTCTGACGAAATTTTCTGAGTATTAATAATATTAATGTAGCGAACACCAAAACGTGTCGCTTTTACGGGGTTAAAGATTTTGGTTAAAGCGTTGACTGCTGCTTGCAAATCTTCCAGCAAGACTTCACGAGATCGATGCCTTTTAGATTCAACAATAATGTTGTCCGCTGCCAATAGCACAGTGCATTGGTCTTCTTCACGAAGAAAAAGAAATGATTTTTCGGATCGTGAACTGACTTTGGTATCGGGGCCAATAGTGAGTGATCGCAATTCACCCTCCCCAAATCCTGGAAATCGATTTCGTAAGCATTCCTGAAAAGCAGGAATCGCGTCACCCGTCGAAATTCTCAAGATTGGCTGAAATCTCAACTGAGCCACAACAGTGTCCAGTGGATTTCGATGGAATACCTTCCATTGCTCTTGTTTGAACTGCCAGGCCATTTTCTGCTTTTCTGTTAGGTTGATGGAAAACGCTGGGGACACGAAAGTCTAGATCATGCTATCAGATTGGGCTGGCTTTTAGATATGTCTCTCAAGCGTTTGTTCAATGACAGAGCGCAAGTGGAGATTATTTGAGGGGTCTCAAAACTCTGTCTTCACAGTGCGCCAAAAGTGCGCCAAATGCGGGAAAGGCGGCAGTAATTTACGTCTAAGTGTTTGATTATATTGGTGGTGATGGGTGGACTCGAACCACCGACCTCAGCATTATGAGTGCCGCGCTCTAACCAGCTGAGCTACATCACCAATTTTGAATGATTGGCCCGCTGAATTTGGGGGATCGCAGCGGGGCGCAAATTCTCCGTTTACTGGTACTGATTGTCAACCGCGAATTCTAGTATTCGAGTACCAGCAGTATTCGCAAGCCTTCCTCGACCAGCCCCATCTCAGTGTCATTCAATACCGTAAGCGCGTCGCTCGTGAACCTGCCAATGTCGAAGGCACGGATCTGATCAAGCATGACTTGCGAGGTTTGATTGAGATTGTCACGTGCTTCGATGGTTACCCGCATGGGTAGTGAGTCGTTCAAAAGCCTGGTGGTCAGAGGCAGCACAGCGATCGTCCGGTGCCTGATTTCGTTCAGCGAGTCTGTTTGAATCACCAGACAGGGGCGAAACTTGCCAGGCTCGCTACCTTTTGCGGGGTTGCAATTGGCCAGATAGATCGACCCGCGCTTAGGTGTTATCAAGGCCATCAGCGATGGTGTCGTCGAAGTCTTCGATGGCTTCAAGCGTTTGTTCGTGAAGTCGCCGTGACAGGTCCTGGAGCCTGGCACGCATGGCGTCACGATCGAGCTTCGCTCGGTATTCGCCCACGGCTTCGCGAATCACTGCGCTCTTGGTGGTGCTCAGGCGTTCGGCCAGTGCGGTCAGTTCGGCATCGAATTTTGGGTCGGCTTTCAGGGTGATGGTTTTCATTGCTTGAAATGGTATTACTGAATTAAGTAAGTTACAAGTGTGCTGTTTGTAAGTGGTAACGATGGATCCCGGCTCGGGGGCCGGGATGACGGACAAGGTGGGAGAAGGGTTTCTGGATTCCAGACGGTTTGCTTCCTGATTGCTCTCGCACATGGCCCAGGCCAGCTTCTGGCCCGCTACGCGGTCTCACCTTCTCCTTGTGCTCCGCGATCTGTGTGCATCCTGCACAAAAAGTCTGGAATGACGGCGCTAGCGGAGGGGAGGGTCCGGGATGCCGTTCGCAGGGTAACGCTGCCTTTCAGGATGCCGTTCGCAGGGGGTAACGCTGTCACTCAGGTTGACGCCAGGCACTCGCCCGCGATAACGGTTTGAAGCTCCATAAACCGTTCAGTCGAGCGTTTCCAGCTGTTGGCCTCGGCGTATTCACGGCAGGCTTTGCCATCGAGCTGCAAGGCACGCTCGATGGCGAGTTTCAGGTCGGTATCCAGTGCACCGGTCACGCCTTCCTGCACCAGGTCGAGCGGGCCGGGTACGGGGAACGCGGCTACGGGAACGCCGCAGGCCATGGCTTCGAGCATTACCAGGCCGAAGGTGTCGGTGCGGCTGGGGAATACGAAAACGTCGGCAGCCGATAGAACCTCGGCCAGTTCCATTCCATGTTTGGCACCGGTAAAAACTGTGTCGGGGTAACGCACCTTCAACCATTCCAGGTCTGGTCCGCCGCCGACCACCACTTTACTGCCGGGCAGGTCGAGATCCAGAAATTCCGGTAAACCTTTTTCCACGGCCACCCGGCCCATGTACATGCAGATGGGGCGGGGCAGGTCCAGTGCTGCTTTTCCGCGCGGCTGGAACAACTCGATATCCACGGCGCCGGGCCAGACTTCCATATGCTCGAACCCTCGCTGCTCCAGTTCCTCTTTCATGCGTTCGGTGCGCACCAGGGTGTGGCTTGCGGGTGCGTGAAAGCGGCGTAACCAGCGATAGGTCCAGTTCACCGGGATCGGCGCCCGAAGTCGCACATACTCTGGGAAGCGGGTATGTAAGGAGGTGGCGAAGGGCAATCCCTGTCGCAGGCAGTATTTGCGCGCCGCCACGCCCAGGGGTGCTTCGGTGGAAATATGGATGATGTCGGGCTGCAGTTCTCTCAACTGGCGGGCAACTTGCCGATAAGGGAATAACGCCAAACGAATTTCCCGGTAACCGGGGCAGGCTATCGAACGAAATTGGTCTGGGGAAATAACCACCACTTCAAAGCCCATGGCCAGCAAACCGTCCCGGGTGTTGCGCATGGTGGTGACCACGCCGTTAACCTGCGGCGCCCAGGCATCGCTGATGATGCAGATTTTCACGCTGCCAGGCCTTCGGGCAGTTGTGGCTGCTCGCGATCACCCTGAACTTTGAGGCAAATGGCCTGATCGCTCCATTGCAGCAATTCCATGCGCCCATCATTGCGTTCCAGGAGGGCAGTGCAGCTTTCTACCCAGTCACCGCAGTTCATGTACAGCAAGGGCCCCATCTGGGAAATTTCCGCGCGGTGAATGTGCCCGCAAATCACACCGTCCACACCGTGTTTGCTGGCTTCGCGCACCACTGCTTCTTCGAAGCTGGATATGTACTGCACGGCATTTTTTACTTTGTGCTTGATGAAGGCCGCAAGTGACCAGTAGCCCCGGCCAAAGCGCCGGCGCACGATATTGTTGATGCGGTTGAGTGTCAGCAGCCCGCTGTAAGCCACGCAGCCCAGCCAGGCCAGCCAGGGTGCGCAACGCACTACGCTGTCGAATTCGTCACCGTGCAGCACCAGAAACTGTTGGCCATCAGCGGTTTTGTGAATGATGTTCTGGTGAATCTCAAACAGGCCCAGTGAGATACCAGCGAGTGGGCGAACTGCTTCGTCGTGGTTGCCGGGTACGAATATAACCCGGGTACCGTTGGCAGCGAGTTCCAGCAATTTGCGCACCACGGCTCCGTGGCTATCCGGCCAGAAGCGCCGGCGCTTCATGTACCAGAAATCGATGATGTCACCCACCAGGTAGAGGGTGTCGCATTGCATTGAGTCGAGAAAGTGCAGCAGGTAGTCGGCGCTGCAGCCCGGAAAACCGAGATGCACATCGGAAATAAATACGGTCCTGCAACGTAGCTTTATATCCAGACGACTGAGAGATTTCATTAGCTTGCCTCCCTGTGTTCAGCTGAATTCTGGAATACAGCTGTGACAGGAATATGAAGCTAGCGTGTCAGTTGCGTTACACGATCAGAACACCATGATTAGTTCCGACGGGAATCAGAAGTGATACCCGTAGGCCTCAAAGAAGCGCCGCTGGATTTCATCCAGGCTGGGTTTGTGGTTCTGCGGCCCCTGGTGGGCGATCTTGATGGCGCCCATCACCGAACCGATGCGGCAGGTGGTCACCAGATCAAGGTCGTTCAGGATGCCATGCAGCAGGCCCGCGCGATAGGCATCGCCACAGCCGGTGGGATCCTGGATGGAATCAGCTTCGGCGGCTTCAACCAGCGTGGTGTCATCCTGGGTGATGATTTCCGAACCTTCGCCGCCTCGCGTCACAATCAGTGCTTCCACCCGTTCGGCGATTTGGTGGCCGCTCCAGCCGGTGCGTTCCTGCAGTAACTGGAATTCATAATCGTTGACCACCACCCAGCGTGCTTCTTCGATGAAATTGCGAAACTCGGCGCCGTTGAACAAAGTAATGGCCTGGCCAGGATCAAAAACGTGCGGAATGCCCATGGCCACAAAATCCCGACTGTGTTGCAGCATGGCTTCCTTGCCATCAGGCGCCACAATGCCGATTTTTATGCCTGTGGTTTCGGAAACTTTGTTCAGATAACTCTGCGACATGGCGCCCGGATGAAACGCTGTGATCTGATTGTCTTCAATATCGGTGGTGATAAAGGCCTGGGGCGAGAAGGTGCCTTCAAGTTGCCGCACGTAACGAGTGGAAATTCCCAGGCGGTCAAAATGCTCGCGATAAGGCCCGAAATCATCGCCGACTGTGGCCATCGGGTAGGGCGTGCCACCCAATAAATGCAGGTTATAGGAAATGTTGCCGGCTACTCCGCCGAATTCACGGCGCATTTTTGGTACCAGGAAGCTCACATTGAGTATGTGCATTTTGTCGGGCAGGATGTGATTCCGGAACGGTTCGGGGAACACCATAATGGTGTCGTAAGCCAGAGAACCGCAGATCAGTGCCGACATGATTTTTTCCTGTTTGTGATATACGAACCCCCAGCATTCTAGCGGAATTCAATTATTTCAGCTGCCCGATGGCGTCAAAAACCGGAATCGAAAGGTGATTACTGATATATCACGCCTGTGGACAACTGCCATAAGCAGCTCACAAGAAATTCCTGTAGCCGCCTCAATCCCCCGTAAATACTAGGTTTTACAGGATTTTTCTGTTGCGGTGCTGAACTGTCACTGATACATTAGCCGCCCGTGAATCGCTGCAACCTGTGGGTAATCCCAAATGGTCATGAAACGTCTCCGCGGCCTGTTCTCGAACGATCTGTCGATCGATCTGGGCACAGCAAACACCCTGATTTATGTTCGCGGACAGGGAATCGTGCTGAATGAACCTTCCGTAGTCGCTGTGCGCATGGACCGGGGTCCGGGAGGACCACAACATGTGGCTGCGGTGGGAGCCGAGGCCAAGCGCATGCTGGGCCGCACCCCGGGCAATATCCGCACGGTTCGCCCCCTTAAAGACGGTGTTATTGCCGATTTCAACATGACGGAAGCCATGCTGCAGCATTTCATCCGCAAGGTACATACCTCCCGTTTCCTGCGCCCCAGCCCCAGGGTATTGGTCTGCGTACCCTGCAGTTCCACCCAGGTGGAGCGCAAGGCCATCAAGGAATCGGCCGAAGGCGCCGGTGCCCGCGAAGTGTTCCTGGTGGAAGAGCCGATGGCTGCGGCCATAGGTGCCGGCATTCCGGTACATGAAGCACGTGGCTCCATGGTACTGGACATCGGGGGAGGCACTTCCGAGGTTGCTGTTATTTCACTCAATGGCCTGGTGTATTCCAACTCGGTACGTGTGGGTGGCGACCAGTTTGATGAAGCCATAGTCAATTATGTACGCCGCAACTACGGCACGCTGATCGGCGAAACCACCGCCGAGCGTATCAAGATCCAGATCGGCTGTGCCTGGCCGGATGAAGTACCGATAACCATGGAGGTGTCGGGTCGCAACCTGGCTGAAGGTGTGCCGCGCAATGTCACCATCAGCAGCAATGAAGTGCTGGAGGCGCTGAACGAAAGCTTGTCCAGCATTCTTGATGCGGTGCGCACCGCATTAGAACAAACACCTCCGGAGCTTTGCTCTGATGTTTCTGAAACCGGCATTGTGCTCACCGGCGGCGGAGCCCTGCTGCGCGGCATCGATCGCCTGATCGCCGAGGAAACCGGCTTGCCGGTGTTTGCGGCCGACGATCCGCTCACCTGCGTGGCACGCGGTGGTGGCCGGGCTCTGGAGCTGATCGACCAGAATAACGGTGATTTTTTCACCACCAGTTGAGTGGTTTGCCACTATGCATTCAAGCTCTGGGAATTCAGGCCGGTCGGGTGCAGAACCAGGCTGCATTGGCTATTCCCGGGCGGAATCTGTCCTTGCAGTTCTAGTCTGGAGCTGAATCTTGGTCTGGGGTGATGCCGCAGTCGGTGCGAAGTTTTCGGGCCAGGCCGCTCTCACCGCGAGGCTGATGATGTATGTGCTTCTCGCCATCGTACTGATGGCCATGGACCACCGCGGCCAATTCGTGCCCCGCCTGCGTGCCCAGGCTAACTATCTGGTTGACCCCATTTACCATGTCGTGGAATGGCCCATTCGCGCTCTGCGCGGCACCTGGAGCTTTTTCCAGAACACCCAATCGCTGATCCGCAAGAACGACAACCTGGCCGATCAACTATTGGCCCAGCAGGCAGACCTGCAGCGATTTACCGCCATGAACGAAGAGAATCACCGTTTGCGCGCCTTGCTGGATGGCTCAGAAAAACTGGACATTGAGTTCCAGTTTGCTGAACTGATCGATGTGGATCTGGATCCGTTTTCACATCGGGTCGTGATTGACCGGGGTAAGGATCGCGGCGTTGAACTAGGCCAGGCCGTAATCGATGGCAGCGGGGTGATGGGTCAGGTTGAAGAGGTGAGCCTGCATTTTTCACGGGTGCGGCTGATTACTGATCCGAATCATGCCTTGCCAGTGCAAATCAGTCGGACGGGTTTGAGAACGGTGGCCTTCGGCATGGGCAATACAGCTCGGCTCAGCTTGCCCAGTCTGCCCCGCGAAGCTGATGTGCGCGAAGGTGACCTGCTGGAAACCTCGGGTCTGGGTGGCCGCTTTCCCGGTGGTTACCCGGTAGCGATCATCGAAGTTATTGATCGTGATGAAGGCCGAATGTTTGCTGAAGCCTTGGCCCGGCCTTTGGCGGCACTGGATCGCGGGCGCGAAGTGCTGTTACTGAAAGCAGTTCCCGCACAGCAGCTGCCACCTTTAGGGGAAGCTTTGCCCGTTGCGGATGAAGCCGGTGGCGTTATAGATGATGGCGTTATAGATGATGGCGTTACAGAAGATGCCCTTACAGATGATGCCATTGCAGAGGATGCGGTTAGAGAGGATGCCGTCACAGCGGATGGCGTCACCGAAGATGGAGCAGAGGCAGATGCAGAGTCCGCGGCAGAGTCTGACACTGCAGCATCACCGCAAGGCACTGAATCCCCGGCGGACGGGTCCGTGCAGGATACTTCGGACAGCGGTGCCATTGAAGATGCCAAGACAGTGGAGCAGCAGCCGTGACGCCGCAACGCGATCGTATTGCGCCGATCGTGGCCAGCCTGGCACTGGCGCTGGTGCTCAGCATCATTCCCCTTCCCGAACTGCTCGAACCTTTGCGGCCTTACTGGGTGGCAATGGTTTTGATTTTCTGGTGCCTGGAAACGCAGGGCATCATCACCCTGGGTGCCGCTTTCGTGCTGGGCCTGGTTCTGGATCTGTTGAGCGGCAGTCTGTTGGGCATGCATGCCCTGGGCCTGGTTATCTTGACCTACCTGGTCACTCGCTTCCGGCCACGACTGCGTTTTTTTCCTCCCTGGCAGCAAGCGCTATCGGTGCTGGCTTTGCTGATCAACGACCGCATCATTGTGCTGTGGATTGTCAGCCTGCGTGGCGATTCAATGCCAGCCGCTTCTTACTGGCTGGCGCCGGTGGTTGGCATGTTGGTCTGGCCCTGGTTGTTCCTGCTGCTGGATCGCTATCGCGGTGCTGCCCGCCACCGTGTGCACTCCTGATCGATTGAGTAAGGGCTCGTGAAATTTCGGCGCCTGATCGGTAGTCCTGCGGGCCGCCCGCTGAAGGACCCTTACCTGGAAACGCGTTTGTTCCGCTCGCGTATCGTCACCGGCTTTGCGCTGCTGCTGCTGGTAGTGGCCGGGTTGATGCTGCGCTATTTCTGGCTGCAGGTAATCCAGCATGAGAAATTCAGTGCGCAGTCCAACAACAACCAGGTCAAGCTGGTGCCGGTGGCACCCAATCGCGGCCTGATTTACGATCGGCGGGGCCGGCCCATTGCTGAAAACCGGCCAGCCTATCGGCTGGAAATCGTCCCTGAGAAAGTTGCGGATATCGAACAGATCTTTGCAGCTTTGGGTGCGCTGGTGGAACTGCCTGAAGATGCGCGGCAACGTTTTGATAAAGACAGACTGCGCTATCGTAGCTTTGACGCAGTGCCCATCAAATTCAATCTCAATGAAGAGGAAGTTGCGCGTTTCGCGGTGGATCGGCACCGCTACCCTGGTGTCGACGTAGTGCCTTATCTGGCGCGCCACTATCCTTACAAGGAATTGCTCACACATGCCCTGGGTTATGTGGGTCGTATTGATGAGAACGATTTAGCGACTGTCGATCCTGTTAATTACCGCGCCAGCACCCACATCGGCAAGAGCGGGATAGAAAAGCAGTATGAGGCCAGGTTGCATGGCCGCAGTGGCATGGAAAAGGTTGAGACCAATGTGCAGGGGCGTGTCATCCAGGTGCTTGAACGGCAGGACCCGCAACACGGTGACGACCTGGTGCTTGCACTGGATATTGCCGTGCAGCAGGCAGCCTGGGCAGCCCTGGGTGACCGGCCGGGTTCAGTGGTGGCCATTAATCCCAACGATGGCTCGGTGCTGGCCATGGTCAGCAAGCCCGCCTTTGATCCCAATCCTTTTGTCTATGGCATCAGTGCTGCGGCTTACCAGGCGATACTGGATGCACCCGGCCAGGCACTGTTCAATCGCGCCATTCAGGGCAGTTTTGAACCGGGCTCAACGCTCAAGCCTTTTGTGGGCCTGGCAGCTCTGGAAGAGGGGGTCGCGACCAGAGACCGGCGCGTTTTCTCCAGTGGCAAATTTTTCCTGCCGGGCGTCAGCCGCCCTTATCGTGACTGGAACGAACGCGGGCATGGCTGGGTGAACATTGAAAGCGCGCTGGAAATCTCGGTCAACAGCTACTTTTACCAGCTGGCTCTGGATCTGGGTATAGACCGCATGCACGATTTCCTGGCGCAGTTCGGATTTGGCCAGATTACAGGCGTGGATGTGCCGGGTGAAGCCGCCGGTATTCTGCCTTCCCGCGCGTGGAAGCGCGAGCGCTTCAAGCAGCCCTGGTACCCGGGTGAAACGGTGATTGCGGGCATTGGCCAGGGCTTCAACGTGGTTACGCCGCTGCAGCTGGCGGTTGCACTCGCCACTCTGGTCAACGGTGGTCAGCGCTTTGAGCCCCGCTTGTTGTACGCGGCCAAGCAGCCCGGGGATCAGCGCGCACAGCGTATCTGGGCGCCTGTGGGTGGCCAGGTTCCGGTCAGGGATGCAGAAAACTGGCAAGCGGTGCAACAGGGCTTGCGGCGTGTGATTCACGGCCCTGCGGGTACCGCCAGGGCGCTGTTACCTTTAGACGGTTACGAGATGGCGGGCAAGTCAGGAACTGCGCAGGTGGTCCAAATGTCGCAGGATCAGGACAAGCAAAGCAGCGATGTGGCTGCCAATTTGCGACATCACGCATTGTTCATTGCTTATGCACCCTTCGATAAGCCTGCCATTGTGGTGGCGGTGGTGGTGGAACACGGTGGCGGAGGCTCGCGCGAAGCAGCTCCGGTGGCAAGAAGTGTAATTGACGCCTGGTTGGCGCAGGAGCCCGAATGATACGCCGCCTGCTGCCCGCCTGGATTTCATGGCCACGATTGGATTGGTCTTTGTTGGCTGCGCTGATGCTGCTGCTGGGTTTGGGCCTGCTGGTGCTGTACAGCGCTTCGGGCGAAGATCCGGATGTGGTGTTGCGCCAGGCCATGCGGATAGGCATCGGGTTGCTTGCCCTCATAACGCTCAGCCTGATTCCGCCGCATATCCTGCGAGCCTGGTCACCCTGGTTGTACGCCATCGGATTGGGCTTGCTGGCGGCCACCTGGGTGATGGGCGAGGGCAAAGGCGCCGATCGCTGGCTGGATTTCGGCGTGGTGCGTTTTCAACCTTCCGAAGTCATGAAGCTGGCGCTGCCCATGGTTCTGGCCTGGTTTTTCCATCCGCGCAGCTTGCCTCCCAACCTGCAAATGACAGCGATTGCGTTTGTCCTGCTGATTGCCCCGGCTTTACTGATTGCCAGGCAGCCAGATCTGGGCACAGCCTTGCTGGTGGGCATCAGCGGCTGCATCGTGATTTTCCTGGCTGGCCTGAAATGGCGTTGGATTGCAGGCCTGGTGGGATTGGCCGCATTGGCAATGCCAGGGCTGTGGATGGTGATGCACGAATACCAGAAAAACCGTGTGCTCACTTTCCTGGATCCCAGTTCAGACCCACTCGGTACCGGCTGGAACATCATCCAGTCCAAGATTGCTGTGGGCTCGGGAGGCTGGACCGGTAAAGGCTGGCTGCACGGCACCCAGTCGCGGCTGGAATACATTCCGGAGCGGCATACCGACTTCATCCTGGCGGTTCTGTCGGAAGAATTCGGCCTGTTGGGAGTTGGCCTGTTGTTGCTGGCCTATGTGTTCATCATCGGCCGCTGTCTTTATATTTCCAGCCTGGCCAAGGATACGTTCTCGCGCTTGCTGGCGGGTAGCCTGGCCTTCACCTTCGCAGTGTACGTGTTGGTCAACGCTGGTATGGTTTCGGGTTTGTTGCCGGTGGTCGGTGTGCCCTTGCCGCTGGTCAGTTATGGCGGCACCTCGATTGTTACTCTGCTGGCAGGTTTCGGTATGCTGATGTCAGTTTATGGCCATCGCAGATTCATGCGCTGAGAACTACCAGCCCGGCAAGGATGTCTCAAACAACTTGTCGATTCGGTTAAACTGCTTTCAGCCCAATTGCCATCAACTCACCTTTGATCATCCGGGTGAAAAGAACAGGATTACAGCGTGAATCACCTATGCCGATTTGCAAGCACCGGAAACCAGAGCTCCACAAGCTCAGATGTCAGGCCATTCAGGCTGCGAGTGGTTTGTCTTTGCATGGTCGCCAGTCTGAGCTCTTCCTGTTTTGCCCAGCCTGACGCTGGCACTCACCCTGGCGCTGAAGAATTTGCACAGAAAGCTGCAGCTGAATTTGAGCTGGATCCGGAGGTGGTGCTGAAGCTGTTAGAACAAGCGGAATTCAAGCAATCGATCGTCGACGCCATCAGTCGTCCGGCCGAAGCTAAGGCCTGGTATGACTACCGGCCAATTTTCCTCAATCAGCAGCGTATTGATGAGGGTGTGGTTTTCTGGCGCGAAAATGCCGAACGAATTGCCAAGGCCGCTGAAAAATACCAGGTGGATCCACAACTTATAGTGGCCATCATCGGTGTGGAAACTTATTACGGCCGCATTACCGGCAGTCACCGGGTGCTGGATGCACTGACTACCCTGTCATTTTATTACCCCGACACCGGTAACGACCGCTC
>JANOGQ010000462.1:0-7191 GCA_031406105.1 Lysobacterales bacterium
TATCCATCTTGACCGGAATTCCCTCGGCGCTTATCCACCAGAACCCGCCCATCTTGCTGCCATCGGCACCCGTCATGATCACTTTGTGCTTGATTGTTTCCACACCTTCAAGCTCTTCAGGTCCAACCTCGGTCATCTCCACTGGATAATCGGCGGGGTTGTCTGCCACCATGTCGGAGCCATTATTCTGGCCCGCAGGCATTTCCATGTACATCTGCTCATCGGGCATAAGCACCAGGGTTTTTCCAAGGTCGTCGCGGCGTATGGTGATCATGATCATGCCCTCCATGACCATCTCCCGACGCTCCTTCCCGGCAGAAACGTAGATCTTTCCATTCATCGCAATGTCAGCAGTTTCAAAAGATATATCCGCCGAATGGGGCGGTAAATCCGGCTGTTCCTGCGCCCAGGCGAAGCCCATGCTACCCAAAAAACAACACAGTGCGAACGCTGCGGCCCGGCTAATCATTCGTAAGCTCATGATAATTCCCTCAAGTGGCTGGTGGGCTGATTCGAACAAACAGATACTGTTTTTCCATTTTAAGCCAGCCGCTTGATTCAATCCACATGCCTCCGTGTGAAGAGCTGGTAATCCTCAAGGGTGATCTCAGGGAAGCCGGCGAGCTCACCAAGCGCTGGAGCTGTGAAGTCCGGTGAGCGGAAAATCGGGGGTGATCAGCCTGCAACTGGCGCACCAGGGCCAGGCGCCGGCGCACGAATAGTGCCGCGATCAACCCTGGCCGGAACGTCCCGGTCGATATGACAATCAAGTTCACGCGCGTACTTGTGGCCGGCGAAAACGGCAGCCGCAATTATTGCCGGTGCGTCGGCGTCACCGATGCGCTGGACGGCTGTGGGCGCGCCCAGCATGTTCTTTTCGATTGCGCCCTGAACCTCATGAAACAGGCTATCCTGGGGAGTGCGGCAGGTGACAAGCACGACATTATCAATCGGCAGGCACTGCTCAAGCCCGGTATACACGCAGCTCAGGGTTGCGGTATTGCCATCAAAGCCCGTCAACTCCTGGTTGAGCATGATGCCGATGCCCAATTCAGCCAGTCGCCGGTGCACACGAGCCTGTTCCTGGGTAAAGGCGCTCCAGTGCGACACCATGGGGTGTGAAGTCACGTAGTGGACGAGATTTCCATTGCGCGCCAACTTCTCAGCAAGCACACCTGCCATGTAGAAGCCATCATCGTCGTAAACCAGCACCGAACCCTCGGGCAACCGACCGGCCATAATGTCATCGGGGGTGAATGTTTTTTCCTTGGGTGGCGGGGGATGGAAGGGGCTGGTGCTGCTTCTTCCAAAGCCGTCGCGCCGCCACCTTGAGCCGGTGGCAATGGCCACGTGCGCGGCACCGACCTCCAGCACCTGTGCCAGGTTCAATTCACTTTCCATGTAGACCTGGACATTGGGCATTTTATTCAGCTGGCCTAGGCGGTAATCCCGCACGCGCGCCCATTCCGCTAATCCAGGCAGGCGGGCTTCTGCACTGATGCGCCCGCCAAGTTCGCGCCTGGCTTCGGCCAGGATGACGTCGTAACCCCGTTGACCCAAAGCGCGGGCGGCCTCGAGACCGGCCGGCCCGGCGCCAACTACCAGCACCAGGTCATCTGAGCCTTTGGGAGCAATCTTTTCCGGGTGCCATCCCCGGCGCCACTCCTCACCCATGGTTGGGTTTTGCGTGCAGCGGATGGGGTAGTGCTTTTGATCGCCGCTGTAGCAGATATTGCATCCTATGCACTCGCGAATGTCGTCCGTGCGGCCTTGTTCAATTTTTTGCGGAATGAAGGGGTCGGCAATAGAAGGCCGTGCGGCGCCTATGAAGTCGGTGATTCCCCGCCTGATCTGACTGACCATGGTGTCAGGTGAGGTGAAGCGGCCCACGGTAACGACCGGCTTGGTCGTTTTGCTCCTGACTGTCGCCATGTAGTTCTCAAGCGCGCCCTCCTGCACAAATCGGGACGCACCCATTTCCAGCGAATAGTCGGCCACGTTGATATCCCAAAGATCCGGAAGCTCTGCCAGGGCCTCGAAGATCTCCATCCGGTCGCCGATTACCGGCGTGCCATCCGGACCACCCCCGTCATCCACGGAGAATCGCACTGCAACCGCGCAGGTATCGCCGACCGCATCCTTGGTGTCTTCTATGATTTCACGCACCAGGCGCATGCGGTTGTTTTGGCTGCCACCGTATTCATCCGTACGCGTGTTGATTGCCGGGTTCAAAAAATTATCCAGCAGGTAGTGATGGGTAGCATAGACATAAACGATGTCAAAACCGGCTTGCCGGGCCCGTAACGCTGCCTTCCTGTGCCAACGACGCAAATCGGCAATATCGGACTTGCTCATGGCACGTGACTGGAACGGATCTCCATGCCCATTGGGCATCGAGACAACGTCCATCGGCACTTCCCGGCTAAACAGGTTTGCCGACGCCCCGCCACCCCCCATCCAAAGTTCAACTGCCGCCAGCGCCCCGTGCTCGTGCACTTTGTCAGTCATCACCCGATGCGCGCGGATATCGTGATCGTCCCACAGCGTATGGGTGGGAAAAGGGATGTCATCCGACGTCGGGTGGATGGAGCAATACTCGGTGGATACCACGCCCCAGCCCCCTTCGGCTTTGATGGCGCGGACATCGGCCACCATGTTGGGGCGTAGCCAGCCCATGCCGGTACAGTGGGGTACCTGGTAGAAGCGGTTCTTCGCAGTTACCGGCCCTATGGCTACCGGCTCGAACAGAATTTTGAAACGCGGATCACAGGTCATATAGCTCGGAAGCTTACCATCAGGTACACGCCCAATGCGATCACAAAGTCAGGACACCCACCAAAGTCAGGACACCCATTGCCAAAGTCAGGACAAAGTCAGGACATCCACTGCTTTAGGGCTGCAAAGTCAGGACACCCATTACTTCAAAGTCAGGACACCCATTACGTTGGGACCTATAAAAACCAGGGCAAAAACATGTGTGTCTTCACTTTGTGCCTCCTCACTTTGTGCCTGACACGAGGCTAGTGTACAACTGCAAGAAAACGGTAATGCAAACAGCCCGAAAATCAGCCACAATAAAAGCAGTTCTTGAAATCCAACAAGGAGGTTGGCCATGAGCCAGATTTTTCCCAGCCATCACGTGCGGTTCGCGTTGCGATTTGGCGCCGCGCTCGCACTCTCGTGCCTGATTCCCACTGCAGCGTTCGCCGCAACAGTACCCGCAGGCTTCACTGACAGCGTCCTTGCCAGCGGCCTCTCCTCGCCCACCTCGATGGAGATCGCGCCGGACGGCCGCATCTTCGTCGCCCAGCAGGGCGGCGCGCTGCGCGTGATCAAGAACGGAACATTGCTGGCGGCGCCGTTTCTCACCCTGAGTGTGAATTCCTCGGGTGAACGCGGCTTGCTGGGGGTCGCATTCGACCCGAACTTCGCCAGCAACCGCTTTGTGTACGTTTACTACACGACATCAAGCGCCCCCATCCACAACCGCATCAGCCGCTTCACGGCTAGCGTGGCGAACCCTGATGTGGCACAGGCCGGCGAGACCGTTTTGCTCGACCTGGAGAACCTGAGCGCAACCAACCACAACGGTGGCGCACTGCATTTCGGCGTGGATGGCAAACTCTACATTGCTGCGGGTGAGAACGCCGTCGGCTCCAACTCGCAGTCCTTGTCAAACCTTCTTGGCAAGATCCTGCGGATCAATTCTGACGGAACGATCCCGACCGATAATCCCTTCTACGGCACCACGTCAGGTAACAATCGCGCCATCTGGGCGCGCGGGCTGCGCAACCCGTTCACCTTCGCCATTCAACCCGGTACCGGGCGCATGCTCATCAACGACGTTGGGCAGAGCACCTGGGAAGAAATCGATGATGGTATCGCGGGCGCCAACTACGGCTGGCCGAGTTCCGAAGGCCCCGTTAGCTGCACCAGCGCGGGTTTCACCTGCCCTTTGTATTCATACGATCACTCGCAGGGCTGCGCGATTACGGGCGGAGTGTTCTACAACCCTGCTAGCCCATCTTTTCCGGCCAGCTATGATGGTAAATATTTCTTTGCCGAGTACTGCGGCAGCTGGATCAAGCTGATCGATCCCACTGCACCGCCCGCCAACAATGCAGCAGCCACATTTGCGACCGGCATCTCTTCACCGGTGGATTTGCGGGTCGGAGCTGACGGCAGCCTCTACTACCTGGCGCGCGGCGCCGGCAGTGTGGGCCGCATCCAGTACACCGCAGGTCAGCCGCCGAGCATCACCCAACAGCCGGTAGCCCAGACGGTGACGGCGGGCGCCACGGCAAATTTCTCGGTTTCTGCGTCCGGCAGCGCAACGCTGGTGTACCAGTGGCAGGTCGACCTGGACGACATTCCCGGGGGAACCTCCGACGACATCCCTGGGGCGAACTCCCCGACTTTCTCATTGCCGAGCGCGCAGTTCAAAGACAATGGCGCGCTGTTCCAATGCGTGGTGACCAACGCGTTCGGCTCCGTATTCAGCAACCAGGCTTTGCTGACCGTTACCGCGAATACAGCGCCGACCGGCACCATTACAGCGCCAACTGCAGGCGCGCGCTACAACGCGGGCCAGACGGTCAACTATGCCGGCACTGCATCGGATAACCAGGATCCGTCCATCCCCGCCTCCGCCTTCACCTGGCAGGTGGACTTCCATCACGATGTGCACTCGCATCCTTTCATCCTGCCCTTCAGCGGCGTAACCAGCGGAACGTTCCAGATTCCCACTACCGGCGAGACCGCTGCAAACGTCTGGTATCGGATTATTCTGAGCGTGCGCGATTCGGGTGGACTCACGCATACGAGCTCCCGCGACATTCTCCCTAACACATCCACCATCACGCTGGCCAGCAATCCGACCGGCCTGCAACTCACGCTCGATGCGCAACCCATTACGGCCCCGGTGTCGGTGACGAGCGTCGTTGGCATGCAACGCAGCATCGGCGCGGTATCGCCACAGAGCCTTGACGGAATCAGCTATCAGCTTGCCTCATGGTCTGACGGTGGAGCACTCACTCACAACATAGCAACGCCTGCCGCGAACACCACTTACACCGCCACATTTTCCGCTGCACCCGTAAGTGGCAACGGCCTCACCGGTGCGTATTTCCCGCGCAAGGATCTTACCGGCACCCCGGTAACGCGGATCGATCCGACGGTCAACTTCACCTGGAACAAGAGCGCGCCGGTGGCCGGGATTCCGGCGGACAACTTCAGCGTGCGCTGGACCGGGCAGGTGCAGCCGCAGTTCAGCGGCGTGACCACGTTCTTTGCGCTGGCCGATGACGGGGTCCGGCTCTGGGTAAACGACGTTTTGCTGGTGGACCGCTGGGTAAACAACGCCGGCGAGGCCAGCGGTACGATCATCTTGGTTGGCGGCCAGAAGTACAGCATCAGGATGGAGTATTACGAGAGGAGCAACAAAGCTGCCGCGCGATTGTCATGGTCACAAGCCATCCAGGCCAAGCAGGTGATTCCTCAGGCGCGGCTCTACAGCCAATAAAAGAGCTGGAGAAAGGCCGGCTTATCCGTGTCTGATCGGCCCAGTCGGCGGAGCTGTTCCGTTTGCGCTTCCGCTTCAGGAAATATTCACGCAGGCACCTGCCGATGATGCCGGAGAACGGCATCGTCTTCCTCTTGTTGGCGGAGGCAACGCCGTCCCCGTCCGTGGCCCGAGGCGCCAGGAAATGTAGCCAAACCATTCCATGCTCGTGCGAAATGTTAGCAACAAATTTAAGGAAACTCTGATTTATTCAGAGTTTCCGCGGCATAAGGATGTGCCGCCATTTTCAATGATTGTAAATCATTGAAAATGAAGCAAAACAAAAATGACATTTTCTGTTTTGCGTGCTCTGATAATTCAGGGATGAATGAATCAGAGCTTGCTTGAATCCTGTTGCCTTCTGAGTTGTTGCTCAGGCTTCCGCCTCATACCGTGCAATGCATTCAAGGCGCCATTGCTCGGTGCGTTCAATATCGTTGAAGCTGTACAAGTGAAATCCGGGAACGCTCATACCCTTGTCATCCAGATGCGGCGCGAGGCCCCGCAGTAATTCATCCGGCCGATAGGGCTTCACGCCCAGCATTCTTCTGAACAGTCCTTTTTGCTTGAGCAAAATCCGTGCTGACTGGCCGACACCGATACGCGTCGACAATGTGAACAGCCGGGCACGATCTGCCACGCCGGGAAGACCAATCCACGCAGGCAGCGTCACCCCGGCCCTGCGCATATTCTGCAACCAGCGGATCAGCACTTCCGGGTCAAAACACATCTGCGTCACAAGGTAAGTGGCATAGGCCTGTTTTTCCAGCAACAAGGACTGCAATTGGCTGTCACTGAGCAGAGGATGTCCTTCAGGATGGGCAGCCACGCCGATGTCCTTGAACGTGTGCCCGATTTCAGCCATGGCGCGCAGCAAATCAAGTGAGCTTGAATAGACTCCCAGGGGGTTCGGCGCATCACCACCCGGCACGAAAACACTATCGATCTTTAAGCGCGTAAGCCGCTGCAGGATGTCTTGCAGGTGGTGGCGATCACGCACCATTCTTGCAGCAATGTGGGGCACCAGCAGCAGGTGCCGGTCAGCCAGCGCTTCCAGCAGGTCCAGCGTCGCATCGACACCCTTGGTGGGGGAGCAGGTGATTGCCACGTAGGCCTGCTCGGGTAGCTGCAGGAGCCGGTCTTCCATTCCCGGCACCGGCACGATCTCCAGGTAGCTGCGTTCCAGCCGGCCGGCCATTGCTGCACTATTGCTTTTCAAATCTGCATCCCGCATTGCCAGCAGGCCTTTGCGGCCAAGCCGCAGCCTGGCCTGTCATTGAGTTTGCCAAGGCTGAAGGAATCCAGGCAGAAAGTCAGGCTGCATTATCAACCGCACGGTTCTTCACAAAGGGTAGTTCACACAATTCCGCCTCGCGATTTCCTGCCACTGTCTGCACAGTGACCCGTCGGCCTGCCGTAGCCAATGCCGCAGGCAGGTAGATATAGGCAATGTTCTGCTGCAGCGTAGGCGAGTAGCAGCAACTGGTGAGCTGGCCGACTGCCTTGCCATCCACTGTAACCGGCCAGCGATGTTCATTGACCGGCAGTGGCGCGCCATCGATACAGGCACCCAGCAGGCGATTGCGAATGCCATCGCGGGCTATGTCTTTTAGCGCCTGCTTGCCAATGAA
>JANOGQ010000501.1:0-1566 GCA_031406105.1 Lysobacterales bacterium
CGGCAACTCGCCGCCCTCCATCACCACGTCAATGCTGTCGCAGGTCGGGCCGGCCAGCACGGCCATGGCGGTTTCCTTGTGGTCGCTGAATACCGTCAGCGGGTAGTGTGCGTGATCAAAAATCTGGCCACTGTAAGAACCATAAACGCCATCATCCAGGTAATACCAGGTGGCATTCTCACGTTCGGCCCGGCCGACGATGGTGCTGATGGCGCTGATGCTGGGTGCACTCAGTACCCTCCCAGGCTCTGCAATGACCTGCACATGCTCTGGATAGCAGGCCAGCGCCTGCATGATGGGTTGGCAGTATTCCACCAGGTCTAAGCCCGTACCTGTGTAGTCGGCTGGAAAGCCACCGCCGATATCCAGTATGCGCAAGTGCTCCGCACCGACCAGTTCCTTATTGCCAAAATAGGTCCGGCATTCGTTTATGGCATCCACGTGTGCATCGCTGTCCATGGCCTGTGAACCCACATGAAAACTCAGGCCTATGATTTCCAGGCCCAGTTTGCTGGCTTCGGCCAGCATCATGGGGATGTTGCGCGGCGCACAACCGAATTTGCGTGACAGGTCACTGTTGACCTGTTTGGCGCGAAAGGAAACACGCAGTAACAGTCGGGCCTGCCCGGCATAAGGGCGGAATTTATGCAATTCATCGCCGTTGTCGATCACAAATGTGGTGCAACCAAATTCCAGCGCATCGCGAATGTCCTGATCCCGTTTTATCGGGTGGGTGTGTATGCTTTTCTGCGGATCAGCACCGATGCTTTTCATCAGCCGGATTTCACCCGTGGTGGCGATGTCGAAGCTGGCACCTTCAGCCTGCAGGGTTTGCAGCACCGGAATAGCCGGTAATGACTTGATGGCATAGAACAAACCGACACCTGGCAGGGCTGTTTTCAGAGCGCGAAAGCGTTCCCGCAGAACCGCACAATCCAGCACCAGCAGGGGCGAACCGTGTTCTTCAACCAGCTTCCGATAGGGTGCTTCAGCCTGCTTGTCGCGGATGTTCAAAGGGTTCATGTCTCGTTCCTCCAAAGTGGTACTGAAATCTGCTTCAAGAACGGGCAGGAAGCGAAAAAGAGGCGGCATTTTAGTAGAACTGCAACGGCACGCAAGTGATTTTTACTCCTAGTGGACTGAAACAGCCAAAGCGGTAGTAGCATCGCGAAGGAATGGTGGTGTCTGGTGCCGGTCTGGAGTGAAGTCGATAGCCGTAGCTATCGGCTGAATGAAGACCAAGCCAGGCGCCGCCAGGCCGAGCCAGGCGCTACTGATTTGGCTGTCACAGTCCACTGGATGCATCAAATTCAACAAAGCAGTTGGCTGGCGGCTGGCCTGACACTATGATGAGCAGCTGAATCAACAGGAGTGCAGATCAATGCGTGCCATGTCAGTTATTTCCTGCAGTAAGTCCATCACCCAGGCGCTGGTGCTCTGGGCTGTTTTAAGTTGCCCGGCCTGGGCCGCCAGTGCGGATGAGACCTTGATCCAGTTGTTGGACGATTTCCTCGCCGGTGCTTCCCGCAATGATATGGCAGTGCATGATCGATTCTGGTCTGAAGA
>JANOGQ010000513.1:0-2578 GCA_031406105.1 Lysobacterales bacterium
TTCTCGAGCTGGCTTTGTGCGCCGAAATCGGAGGTCATCACGTACACCGGGAAATCCACCAGGTCGACGATTTCGGAATCGCTCTGGCCGATGCCGGCGGTTTCCACGATCACCAGGTCGAAGCCGGTGGATTTCAGGAACGCGATCACATCTTTCAGAACGGCATTGGTGGCCAGGTGCTGGCGGCGCGTGGCCATGCTGCGCATGTAGGTGTGTTCATTGCGCAGCGAGTTCATGCGGATGCGGTCGCCGAGCAAGGCGCCACCGGTGCGGCGGCGGGTGGGGTCCACGGCCAACACAGCGATGTGCATGTCGGGGAAACACTGGGTGAAGCGGTTGAGGAGTTCGTCGGTCACCGAGGATTTCCCTGCGCCGCCGGTGCCGGTGATGCCGATGACGGGCGCTTGCTTGGCAACACCGGCCCATTCGCGGCGTTTGAGTTTCAGTTCGGCTTCGGTGAACATTTCGTCTTCGAGGGCCGAGATGACGTTGGCGATGGCTTTGTCGAAGGCAGCTGGATCCCTCGCACGCTTCGCGTGCTGGGATGACGGAGAAGAGGTGCTCGCGTGCTGGGATGACGGAGCGGTGGTGCTCGCGTGCTGGGACGACGAAGAGCCTTTTTGTACCGTCATTCCAGCCTGCTGAGCTTGCGAAGCAGGCGTGGAATCCACAGTCGCTGATGATGAATTATGCACACTCTGCGGCGAGGTAGCGGCAGAGTCATTAGCCCGGATTGACGGTATTGCAGACGGGTAGGCGGTAGCCACCCGATGATCAGCTGCGCGCTTCACCACATCATGGATCATCTCAACCAGCCCGAGGTTCATACCATCGTCCGGGTGGTAGATGCGCTCCACGCCGTATTTTTCCAGCTCCTTGATCTCGGCCGGAGTGATGGTGCCGCCACCGCCGCCAAACACGCGGATGTGGCTGGCGCCGCGCTCGTTCAGCAGATCGACCATGTATTTGAAGAATTCGTTGTGGCCGCCCTGGTAGCTGGAAATGGCAATACCGTCGGCATCTTCCTGGATGGCTGCGCGGACGATATCCAGCACACTGCGGTTATGCCCCAGATGCACCACTTCGGCACCTTGCGCCTGGATCAATCGGCGCATGATGTTGATGGCGGCATCGTGGCCGTCAAACAAAGAAGCGGCAGTCACAAATCGCAAGGGAGTTGCGCGCTCCTTTTTGATTTCAGTGGCACCGGTCAGATGATCAGCAGCTCTGCTCATTGGCCTTCGTCCTTGTTGTGACCAGCTACCCATCGGCGCTGGTTCAGAAAATTTTCAGCACAGCTGCGTATTCTAGCGTTTGTGGGGCTCAGGGTGGGGATTGCAAACACTTCGCGCCCAATGGGACCTTGAATCGGCCACAAGCCCCAATGGTCAGCCGGCGAGACCAGCCAGCGAGACTAACCCAGTCCTGTTCAGTGACCTTGGCCTCCTTGCACAGTTGGTTTGCATCCAGGGCCTTGTCAGCATACCCTGCTGCTATCCTTTCATAGTGAGGTCCCAGCCTTGAAAACCCATGCCACCCACTCACCAATCCGGCAATCCTTCAGGTTGTCATTCTTTGGTTTTCTGATCGCAACGTGCAGCCTCAGCAGCTACGCCCAATCAACGCCCGTTACAGCCAGTCAAACCAATCGGCTGACCGCGCAACATTTGTTGCAGCTGGGGGATGTGGGCGACCCGCAAATCAGCCCGGAAGGGGATTGGATTGCCTACACCGTCAGTCGCGATGATCTGGACGAAGACGAGGCGCGCAGCCGCATCTGGATGGTTCCAGCCAAGGGTGGCGATGCCGTTCCTCTGACCGCGGAAGATCAGTCGTCTTCAAACCCGCGCTGGAGCCCGGATGGAAATTACCTGGCTTTTATCAGCAGCCGCGATGAGAAGCCCAGCCAGATTTACCGGCTGTCCCGCCTCGGCGGTGAAGCGATTGCCCTCACTGAAACCGTGCAGTCTGTGAGTGCTTTTGAATGGTCGCCCGATTCAAAAACCCTGGTGCTGGTATTGCAGGATGCCAGCAAAGCTGAGCTGGCAGCAGCCGATGAAGACAGTACCAATGATGAAAAGGCCACACCACCCTACGTGATCGATCGCCTGCAGTTCAAGATGGACTATGTGGGCTACATGGATCGGCGCCGCTCACACCTGTATCTGCTGGATGTGGCATCAGGCCAGCACAAGCAGCTGACCTTCGGTGATTTTGATCATGAAGAGCCTGCCTGGTCTCCCGATGGCAGCCGCATTGCCTTTAGCAGCAATCGCTCTGACAAGGCCGACAGCAACTACAACACCGATATCTGGGTAATAACCGCACAAACTTCTGATACACCGTCCACTCCCCTGCAGATCACCACTAATCCCGGCGCCGATGCCAGCCCCTCGTGGAGCCCGGATGGCAAATCCATAACCCATACCTCCATTACCGATGTGGCCGCTACGGTTTACGGCACCGCGCATCTGGCCGTGTCTGCAGCCGATGGCAGTGGCAGCAGAGTGCTCACAGCCGAACTGGATCGCATGATTTTCCAACCCGAATTTTCCGCCGATGGGCGACACGTGCTATT
>JANOGQ010000534.1:0-10298 GCA_031406105.1 Lysobacterales bacterium
CCCGCGCGGTCAAGAACAACCCGGGCGCTGAATGAAGACCAAGCCAGGCGCCGCCAGGCCGAGCCAGGCGCTACTGATTTGGCTGTTACAGTCCACTAGTTGGGAGCAGCTATACTAAGCGTGGCGCCGAACGGGGCCAAAGCATCTGCCAAAGCGTCTTGCCTGGCAGGATCTTTCGCACAGTCTTTCGTTTTAGGCAGAAGCGCACTCCCGACCCTTGCATACAGGCAGTGAATTGATGATTTCCAGGCTGTTGATCATTACCACCGGTGGCACCATCGACAAAATCTACTTCGATGATATGAGTGACTATCAGATTGGCGAACCGCAGATCAGCCAGATCCTGCATGCCATGAATGTAGGCTTCCGTTTTGATGTGATTCCGCTGTTGCGCAAAGATAGCCTGCATCTGGATGAAAGGGACCGCAAGCTGGTACGCGATACCATTGCCAGCAATGACTGCCCGCATGTGCTTATTACCCATGGCACTGACACCATGGTTGAGACCGCAAAGGCACTGGCCAATATTGAAAACAAGACCATAGTGCTGACCGGGGCACTGAACCCGGCGCGATTCCGTGATTCAGATGCGGTATTCAATATCGGTTGTGCGGTGGGTTCGGTGCAATGCCTGCCTGCCGGGGTTTACATTTCCATGAACGGCCGCGTTTGGGATCCGGCTAGGGTGCAAAAGAACCGCGCGGCTAACCGCTTTGAGCAGGCCTGATCTCTGCGCTTCATCAGCTGCCATATCAAGCTTTGCAGGCTGCGATTGATTCGACTCTGAACGACTATCGGAATTTGGGCGGGATGTAACCGAAACGCTGCATCTGTTCGCGGTGTCTTTCTACTATGCGCGCAACCTGATCATCGCTGAGTGCCTCCGCCCATTGGTTCTTGCTGCCCTTGCGAAAAAAATGCCTGGAGTTGGGACTCTTCTCAACAAACCCACCCAAAAGCTCCTGCTGCTTCAGTTCCCGGAAGGAGGAAAACTGGATGGCCTTGCGCAAACGGTTTTTGTCTTTGCCCAAACCCAGCAATTTCGCCACCGAGCCAAATGCCTTGAGCGCCTGGTCCTGCAAATCTTCATAACGCACTACCAGGATGGCGGGATGCGCTTGCATCGTCCAGCTGGCGACATGGGTAGACCAGGATCCCATGAATCCGGCAACGTTCTCTTCGTTGGTTGGCGTGCCGGTTTCTTCATTGGCCATGAAAGCTATGGCTTGATCAATAGACAATCCGAAATGGTCTGCAACACTTACGACCACATCCAGAGGATTGCGGACGATGTAAATTGCAGCTGCCATGACGGTGAGATTGTGCAAGGGAATGCCCTGCAAGTGGCCAAACATGTTGTGCGTTTTGGTAAAAATGCTGCCGCGCTCGCGGCTGTCGGCAATGTCCTGGTGAACCCTGGGCCGCAAAGCCAGGGCCTGGTCAAAGTCCATTGCTGCTACTCCGCCTTCACCGGCGTAGGGTGCATACCAGCGCGGCTTGGATTCTTCCTCGAACCAGGCCGGTAATTCAGCTATACGGCCGGGGCGCGCAGGATTTTCAATCAGGTTGTAAATAAAGGCACGCATCCAGGTATTACCCGATTTCGGATAGGACGCCAGCCATACGATATTTCCCATACAGAGCCTGCTAGTGACCTGTAACAGCCACGTCAGTGCAAAAAATAACCCAGTGCGTGCAGCAGCAAACCCACCAGTCCACCCACCAGGGTGCCGTTGATGCGAATGTACTGAAGGTCGCTGCCTATCGCCAGTTCCACCCGCTGCGTGGTTTCCTCAGCATCCCATCCTGCTACCGTGTCGCTGATCAGGCTGGCGATGGCATGGCGGTTTTCAGATACCAGCACTACCGCCGAGTCTACCAGCCAACCATCCAGACTGGCCTGCATTTGCGCATCTTTTTCGAGGTTGTTGGCGAAGTCGCCGATCAAGCGATCCAGTTCAGCCGCCAGGAATGAATCTTCGCTGGAAATATCCCGTTCAATCCCGGCCACCAGATCGGTCCAGATACGAAACAGGTAATCCTGCAGAGCTTCATTGCTGAGCGTAGCCTGCTTGAATTCCTCCATGCGCTGCCGCAGCTGCGGCGAGCTGCGCAAGTCATTGATCCACTGGTTAAGCCATTGGTCGAACTCTGCTCGCATGGCATGATCCGGATCCAATGCCATCTGGAACAACAGGTTTTCAATGCGATCCAGCATTTGCTGGACAATGCGATCATCGACAAAGCCGGGCAACCACCAGGGGCTGCCTTTCTGCACATTGCCACGAATCGCCTCGCGTTGATCGTGCAGCATGACCACCGAGTAACGCAGCACCTGGGTGAGCAGATCCTGATGACGCCCGTCCTGTACCAGCCATTCCAGCAAACGGCTGAGCAAGGGGCCCATTTCGGCTCGCTGCAATTGCTGCACGCTGAAACGGCGCAGGAAACCCCGGACATTTTCCTCGCGCCAGGCACCAACCCCCCAGCGCAGGAATCTAAGTACGGTATCGACCAGGCGCCGACGACCCGATTCCGACTGCAGCCAGGTAACGATGTGTGCCGACATGGCAGACTGTTCCAGCTTGGCACGCACAACCTCAGGATGGAGGAAATGCTCGGCCACAAAGCGGGCGAGGCTGTCGCCAATTTCATTTTTGCGCCTGGGGATAATGGCCGTGTGAGGTATGGGTAAACCCAACGGATGTCGAAACAGGGCAACCACCGCAAACCAGTCTGCCAGTGCACCCACCATGCCTGCTTCGGCAAAGGCATGTACCCAGCCAGCCCAGTTTTCCGGTCGGTTCAGCGTCAGGAGAAACACCGCTGCCATCAAGACCAGCAACAGTAGCGGCCAGCGTTTCATCTGGCGCAATCGCTCTGCCTCGTCGGCTGATGTCGTTATGGGCCGTGGTTTGCTGATCAGATTGGCCTGCTTAATTTTTCAGAAACGGTGATTCATGTGAACATCAAAACTGCCGGGAATCAAAACTTCTGACGGCCGAGCAACAAATCCTTCCACATTACCCAGTCGCCCGCGAGGCTATACCAGGGATATTTGAACGTTGCTGGCCGGTTTTTCTCAAAAAAGAAATGCCCCACCCAGGCAAAACCGTAACCTACCAGTGGCGCCAACAACAGCCAGCGAACATCACCCTTCCAGATACTGAAAGCAATGACTCCCAGCACCAGCCAGCTACCCACGAAATGAAGCTTGCGGCAGGTGGAATTGCGGTGCTCTTCAAGATAATACGGATAAAACTCGCTGAATGAAGTGAACTTCTTGCTCATGTTCCTGTTCTCCAAAAGAAGTGAGTCTGCAAGCGGGGAAATGGTGCCGGCACCAGGATTCGAACCCGGGACCTATTGATTACAAATCAATTGCTCTACCAACTGAGCTATGCCGGCGTGGCAGGAATTCGCGAGGGCGTTATTGTAGACCAAAGCCGGCCTGGCAAACACCCAGAGGTTCGAAAATTCGCATGCCAGGGGCTGGATCAAAAACCCTCAAGGGCAAGAACTGCCAGCCTGGCGCTCGCTGGCTAGGCCAGCCGCACGCTCACTTCAGCAGCGTCCAGTGATCTCAGTTGTCGTTGACCACCAGGTAGTATCTCGGCCAGCAACAGCCTGCCCTGCTGATCAATACCCTGTGACTGTCCGTTCAGTTCCTGCCCAGTGGATAGCACGCTGATGTTTTTGCCAAAGAGCACATCGAGTCGCCGCCACTCTTGCCTGGCATCCTGAAAGCCTTTCACCTCGAATTGGCGGAAGCAGCCCATCAGCTGATCCAGCACCTGCCCGGCCACCCGATCACGCAGATCATCACTTACGGAACTGTTGGCAGAACCAGCCATGCACGCAAGCACGCTGGTCCAGGGCTGATCAATCGCTTCAGCCTCGACGGTTTCGGCTGACATGCCAATGTTCAGACCAATACCGGCAACAACTGAAGTCCTGCCATCGCTGGCCACTCTGGATTCCAGCAGTACGCCACCCAGCTTGCTGCCATTCACCTGAATGTCATTGGGCCATTTCAGGCCCAGGCCCGCCATTCCACAACGCTCCAGCCCCAGCACCACCGCTACGCCGATGGCCAATGGCAGACAGGAAAGCTCGACGGGTGGCTGATTAAAATTCCAACCCAGGCTGAGATAGATATTGTTGCCGGGCGGTGATTGCCAGTGTCGCCCACGACGGCCCCGGCCTGCCGTTTGCCGATCCGCCAGCACGGCATGTGCATGTCGCTTTGCCTGCGGCAGTTGCAGCAGGACATCATTGGTGGAGCTGGTTTGGTCCAGCAGGGTGAGCTGTTGCAGGGTTGCAGCCGAGGTCGGGCCCAGACCCGCACGGATCCGGTCTTCATCAAATGCAGGAAACAGCATCAATCAAAATCTCAGCGAACTGCCGCCTTTTTGGAGAACATCCGGCGCAGAATGCGGGCCTTTTCAAAGCAGTATTCTTGCCCGCGCAGCATTTTGCGGATATTGCTGCGATGGGTAAAAATCATGAATACAGCCAGTGCGATCCCCAGCCACAGCTGTTCCGGTGGCACATCCAGCCACAGCATGGATGGAACGATGCTGATACCCGCCAGTATGGTGCCCAGCCCCACCCAGCCGGTGAAACCGATCACCAGGAACCAGGTCAGTAACATCCAGGGCAAGGCCCAGGGCTGTATCACTGCCAATACACCTACCGCTGTAGCTGCGCCTTTGCCACCCCGAAAGCCGTGCCAGACCGGGTAACAATGTCCTAGTACCGCTGCAAAGCCACAGCTTACGGCCAGCATTTCAATGGTGTTTGTGCTGGACATACCGGGTAGCAGCAGCAAGGGAATCAGGCCGGCGGCAACGGCGCCTTTGGCCACATCAATGACAGCCACTGCCAGCGCAAATTTCTTGCCCACGCTGCGCAAAGCGTTAGTACCACCGGCATTACCGCTGCCCATGCTGCGTATGTCAATGTGCCGGATGCGGCCTAGCACCAGGCTGCCGGATACTGAACCCAGTGCATAAGCCAGTAAAACTTTAAGGATCAGCTCAGGCATGGCTACTCAGGTCGCCGCCAGAAGGTCGGGCTGCGGTACGAAGGCCACTATCAAGCCCCCTGGCCCCAGATGTACACCAAATGCTGTGCCGGCCTCAGTCACATGACAGGAGTGAATACGCTGGTGCAAGGCCAATACAGCGCGGCGCACGGCCGCGGCACCTTGCGGGTTATTGGCATGCGCAATCAACACGCGGTACATCTGCTCGGGCTGCATGTGTTTAAGGGCAGTTGCTACCAGCCGCGCTGGTTGCGCGCCCCGGCCGATGTGAAAACCAGCCAATCCCAGTTTGCCTTGAGGCGTAGCCATCAGTACCGGATTCAGGTGCAGATGATCAGCCAGCCACTTGACCCAGGATTTCAATCTGCCGCCTTTTACGGCATAGCTCAGGTCATCTGCGATGGCAAATACCCGACATTTCGGGCGCATTTCCTGCAGCACTGCTTCAATCTCATCGGCCGACATGTCACGTTCTGCCGCTTCAGCTGCAATGATGGCAAGCAGGCCCTGGCCGCAAGAAGCATTCAGGCTGTCGAATACCCGCACCTGCCCTTCGGGCTGCCGGCTGGCCGCGCTGCGTGCAGCCGAAGTAGTGCCGCTGAGTACAGTGGAGATGCCCACTGAAATCACCTGATAGTTATGCGAAGTAAGCAGGCTGTAGATTCGCGAAAAATCCTGTGCCGGTGGTTGCGAAGTTTTGGGCGCCTCTGGGCATTCTTTGAGTTTTCGGTAGAATTCTTCACTGCTCAATGTCACGCGATCGAGGTATTCCTTATCCCCGAAACTGAGCCTGACTGGAACAATATGCAGGGCGAGGCGTTCAATCTCCGTGTCGGGAATATCCGCACCCGAGTCCACCACGATGGCAACTTTGCCACTATGATTCATCAGGCCATGCTGGCGTTGCATATCATCAGCCTTCTGTTGCACCACGGTGCCGAAGGTTTCAGCAGTGAGGAATACTTCGGAGGGTTGGTTGACATGGATATGCACCCGCACCTTGTTAGTGCCGCCAGCCACCACCAGAGAACTGGAGTTGAGCTGTTTCATGGCCTGCATCACGGCCTCGCGGTCCAGTTGAGCACCTTCAATCACACATTCCGTGCAATAACGGTGCTCACCTATTTCGAAATCCCCGGCAGCAAAAGAATCACCCATTTCCAGATCGGCGGGTACGGGATCAATGCGTCCGGTTTCCACGTACGCCCAGATACCCTCCAGAAAATCCACAAATCCCTGGGCACCAGCATCAACTACCCCCGCCTGGCGCAATACCGGTAACAAACGGGGGGTATTCGCCAGCGAGTCGCGGGCACGCTCCAAACCGCCCCGCAACAAGGTCTGCAAATCGCGAATTCCGGCCGATTCCTGCTCAAGCAGTTCATTGGAGAAATCTTCCAGCACTGTAGGCATGGTACCGGCCACTGGCTGGGACATGGCTTTCCAGGCCGATTCAGCACCTGCAACTGCAGCTACCGACAGATTCTTTGCCGTTAACAATCGCTTGCCGGAGATGGCTACGCTGAAACCCTGAAAATACTGCGCCATGATGGCACCGGAGTTGCCCCGCGCACCATCCAGTGCGGCATCGGCAATCAGGCTCATCAGCTCATCAACGCGCTGCCGTGGCTGGCCTTTCAGTGCATCCAGTATGGTTTTGAAAGTAAAAGCCAGATTGGTGCCGGTGTCACCATCGGGCACTGGGAATACGTTGATGCGATTAAGCCAATCGCGGCGCTGGAATAAATGCGCGATACCCGCCGCCATGGCCTGCGCCAGGCCGGGGCCATCCAGATAAGCGATTGGAGTTGGAGCGTGTCCCATACCAGGCCTTATTTAGAGTCGCCGCGAGTTTAACATAGGGTTCGAACTTAGATTCAGGCTTGGCGAATTTCTTCAGGTTTTGGTTAAAGCAGCCTTTGTCTGGCTGCCGCTTGCAGAACCGGCGCAGATCAAATCGAACCAGCCGACCCCTGAAACCGCCACATTAGTGGCTTCTGCCTGTGACTTCAGGCCCATGAAAACGTGGCATGATTTGTGCATCCTTTAAACAACATATCCGTTAAAGAATGCCTTTGGCCCTTTCAACCGCAGGGAGTTGTAGCCATGACCACCGACAGCATCATCCAGGAAATCCGTGAAGCACTGGCAGGCCGGCCGGGCCAGCCCATTGTGCTGGGCGTATGTAATGCCATCGCAAGGCGCATGAGTTGGGAATCCTGGTGTGTGCGCCTGGCGACCATCATTCTCGTGCTGGTATTTACGCTACCCAGCCTGGTTGCCTACATCCTCCTCGGTCTTGTCATGACAGAAACCGAAACACGCACCCGTGGTTTTTTTGCCGGGCTGGTTGTGATTGCCAGGGAATGGATGGACAGAATCGGCGAAGGATTTGGCCGGGTTTTTGGCCGTAACCGATCCGACTATCGCGGTTCCTGAGCGACCCGGATACCACCAGCCTGGCGTTACAGTCACCACCTGCCGCTTGCTCAGAGTGGCAAACCTTCAGCACCACTCATGGGCGGCTTGCAAGCTTATGATGCTGGCGTAGCCGACTGTTATTGGTCAGTGACATCAGCGGCGCAGAATGAGTCAGCTAGATATAGATGATGATGGTACCCAGGACTCCATCACAGTTGATCAGGTTTACACGCTTGTGTCGGATGCGATAGTCATCGCCCCGCTTAACCAGTTCATGCACATAAGTGCCCGCATAGACGGTCTGGTTGTCGCCGTAATAGCTGACGCACTGGAAATTCGAGGTAACAGTACACTCACCGCTGCTTAGATCCAGACTGGTGATGCGGATATTCGAAATGATGTGAGACGCGCGGATGGTGTAGTCTTTGGACGCTGCTCGTGGATGCACAAAGTTACGCTTGCGGATCTCCATCATCACACGGTCGTCGTACATCAGTGAGATGTGGTTCAGCGGGTCAAGCTGATCCGGAATGGCGGGCATCCAGTAGGTTCCGTCTGCGGTATAGAGTTGCAACCAGGCATCCAGGTCCGGGCTGTCCAGAAAAGATGCCTCGCGGTAAAGAAATTCTTCTATCTGGTGCAGCGTTTCCAGCGAGTTGCTTCTGGCACTCATCTCAAGCCACCTCGGCGAGCATGTAGTGGCGCCAAGCTGCGTACTGACTGCGCATGTCCAGATCACTGGTACCGGAATTGACCAGACGGTCGCCAAGGTCCTGGTCCTGCCCATAGTTACGATGCATTTCCACCCAATCACTGGCCGGAGACTGCAAACCCTGCTGCATGCGTCGATAAGCGGTCAGGTCATCGGGGCCGACCATCGAACCATTCGAATTGATCAGGCGGGAATAGAGAATGGTGCGCTGCAATAGGGAATCAGGAGCCCCCTTCAAACGAAAAGACCAGGTTTCAACGATACATTTGTCTACTTCAATGGGCCGCACCACCCGGATATTCTGCACAGCCGACTTGATGGTCAACGAGGGGTAATACAAGGTGTTGTGGGTGTTGAAAGTAAGCACTTCCCGAGTCCGCTCCTCACCATACGCCTTGATCATGGCTGCTTCATATTCCGGATCAACGCTGTAATTCGCATGAATGCTGCTTTTTCCACCATCGTAGTGATGGCCATAGTGGAAGCCAGTTATTCCAGACTCTTCAAAGTTCCTGTAGGAAGCGCCAAACGGCGGGATGATCTCCGCTTCTGCGCGGTGGGCAGAACCCTCAGGCAGGGTACTGATGTAATCATTTGCTGCATCAACCACAGAACGATGCACAATCATGGGATGCATAGTGTCGTTCAGATTCTCGATGAACATTTTCCAGTTACACTCGTGCTGATAACGCAGCACCCCGCCAGCCACCTCAACCTCGCCTTCCGGTGAGCGGTCACAAAGATTATCGAGTACCTCTCCGGCCCCGCCCAGCCATGTCCTCAGCTCAGGTGCATTGGCATCCATGGAAGCAAAAACAAATCCACGGTAACTGTCATAACGGGCCAGCTTCTGCATGCTGTATTGCGGATCGTTCTTGTCAAAACCGGTGTCTTTGTAACCGGCCGGGTGCGGTACGCCCATCAGCTTGCCATCAAGGCGATAACTCCAGCCGTGGTAACAGCAGGTAAACCCATTGCCGGTGTTGCCACAGCGCTTGTCAACCAGTTTGGCCCCTTTGTGGCCACAGCGATTGAACAGCACATGCACGCTGTTGTCCCGATCACGCACCATTACGATGGGATACTTGCCAAACTGCAGGCTTATATAGCTGCCGGGCTCGGGCACCTGACTCTCATGGCCAACAAAAATCCAGGCCTTGCCCCAGATGCGTTCCATTTCCAGCTCAAATATGCCGGGGTCAGTATAGATCCGACGGTGGATCCTGGTGGGTGTTAGCAATTTTTCAATTTCATTATTGCTGTAAGTCATGCACGCTGCTCCGATCAATCATCAAACTTCCGGCTTGTTACCTGGCATTCCACGGCGGGGTCTTTCGCTTAAAGTGACAGCGAACCTATGCTGGCGCCACCACAAACGAACAGGGTTTGCCCGGTCACAAATCCATTGTCTGCATCGACCAGGAACATTACTGCCCTGGCGACATCATCCGCACGTCCCAGGCGTTTGACCGGCAGCGATGCAGCGATCTGCCCTGCCCGACCACTTTCTTCGGGAATGACTGCAGTGAACATATCGGTGACGATGGGTCCCGGTGCGACTGCGTTCACGGTAATCCCATGCTCTCCCAACTCCAGAGCCCATGTTCTGACCAGCCCTATCTGGGCAGCCTTGCTGGCGGCATAGCCCGTGCGGGTTTTAAG
Source organism: Lysobacterales bacterium (assembly GCA_031406105.1). GTDB lineage: Bacteria > Pseudomonadota > Gammaproteobacteria > Xanthomonadales > SZUA-36 > JAWXBM01. Next base: position 9,843 of record JANOGQ010000534.1, read on the forward strand.
ACCCAACATGCCCCGCGAGCCGATGATCACGACACGACCAAAACAGGCCTTTTTCATGGCCGGCAAGACAGCCTGTAGCAGCAGAACTGCAGCGTGCACATGCAATCGGTCCATGTAGATCAGGTCTTCGATATCCACATCTTCAATCAGCCCCGAACGTATCACGCCCGCGTTGTGCACCAGCGTGGTGATGTCATATTTTGTGGCCAGGGCAGACAGCACAGAACGGGTTGCATCCAGATCAGCCAGATCAACCGGCACGTCAATGAGCTTTGAGTGGCTTTTCGCTGCAGCTCGCCGCGACAGGTTGAGTACGGTGAAACCTTGCTCCAGCAAATGCTGGCAGATACTTTCACCTATGCCAGCACTGCCGCCGGTTACCAATGCTGTTTTATTGGTTGTGCTCATGCAGATGCCCTCGCGACAGCCCGGTCAACCAGGGCCAGCACCCTTAAA
>JANOGQ010000627.1:0-2358 GCA_031406105.1 Lysobacterales bacterium
TTTCGGCATCGCCGCGCTGCTGGCCGTGCCGCTGGGCTTTGCCATCGGCATGAGCCCGCTGCTGTACCGCGCGCTGGACCCCTTCATCCAGTTGCTCAAGCCGATCTCGCCGCTGGCGTGGATGCCGCTGGCGCTGTTTACGCTGAAGGACAGTTCGGTATCGGCGATTTTCGTGATTTTCATCTGCTCGTTGTGGCCAATGCTGATCAACACCGCGTTCGGCGTGTACAGCGTGCGTCGCGAGTGGCTGAATGTTTCTCGCACGCTGGAAGTCGGGCATCTGCGCACGGCGTTCCGGGTGATTCTGCCGGCAGCGGCTCCGACCATCATGACCGGCATGCGCATTTCCATCAGCATTGCCTGGCTGGTGATCGTCGCCGCTGAAATGCTGGTGGGCGGCACGGGGATCGGCTATTTCGTCTGGAACGAGTGGAACAACCTGTCGATCACCAACATCATCACGGCGATTCTGGCGATTGGTCTGGTCGGCATGCTGCTCGACCTGATGATGGCGAAGCTGACGAAACTCGTCACCTTTCCGGAGTAAGGGGAACACACCATGAGCGAACCCTTGATCCGCATCGAAGGCATCAGCAAAAAATTTACCGGGCGCGACGGTACCGCGACCACGGTGTTCGAAGACCTGTATTTTTCGATCGAGCCCGGCGAGTTCGTCTGCCTGATCGGTCATTCCGGCTGCGGAAAAACCACCATCCTCAACGTGCTGTCGGGCCTGGAGCAATCGTCGTCGGGCTACGTGTTTGTAGGGGGCCGCGAAATCAGCGGCCCCAGCCTTGACCGAGCAGTGATTTTCCAGAGCCATGCGCTGATGCCGTGGCTGACGGTGATGGGCAACATTGCCTTTGCGGTTTCATCGCGCTGGCCGGATTGGAACGCGGAGAAGGTCCGCGTGCACTGCCAGCAGTACATCGACCTGGTCAACCTGACTGGTGCCGAGAAAAAACGTCCGGCGGAGCTGTCGGGTGGCATGAAGCAGCGCGTCGGCATTGCCCGCGCGTTGTCGATCCAGCCCAAGATGCTGCTGATGGACGAACCGTTTTCGGCGCTTGATGCGCTGACCCGCGGTGTGCTGCAGGAGGAAGTGCTGCGTATCTGCGCGGAGACCCGGCAGACCGTGTTCATGATCACCCACGATGTCGACGAGGCCATCCTGCTGGCGGACAAGATCATCCTGATGACCAATGGCCCGCACGCGAAAATCGCCGAGATTGTCGTCAATACCCTGCCGCGCAGCCGCACCCGCCACGACTTGCACAAACATCCGCACTACTATCGCATCCGCAACCACCTGATTGATTTTCTGGTCGACCGTTCGAAGGTGTTTGCCAGCGATTCACCGGATTACGATCCGCGCCATCCGCCGCTGGTGACCCCGGGGCTGGATCCCGCAGAGGCGGCCGTTCTGGCGCCAGTGACCGGCAAACCGCTGGCGGTGGTTCGCTGACAACGCCACGTTCAATCAAAACTCAGTTAACACTCAGCCAAATTCAGCTAAAAGGAGAAAAGTATGACCAAACCGATGAAGCGCACTGACGTCACCGAACTGGTGATTGAAGCCAAGATCAAGAAGGGCCTGTCGTGGACGAAGATCGCCAAAGCCGTGGGTGCGAGCAAGGAATGGACGACTGCGGCGCTGCTCGGTCAGATGCAGATGACCAAGCCGCAGTCCGTAGCGGCAGGCAAGCTGCTGGGCTTGCCGCCGTATGCCGTGCTGCTGCTGCAGCAGGTGCCCTACAAGGGTTCGCTGCCGACGGCAGTGCCCACGGATCCGCTGATTTACCGCTTCTACGAACTGGTCAGCATTTACGGCACGACCTTCAAGGAACTGATTCATGAAGAGTTCGGCGACGGCATCATGAGCGCGATTGATTTCAAGATGGACCTCAAGCGCGAACCGGATCCCAATGGCGACCGCGTGGAAATCGTGATGAGTGGCAAGTATTTGAGTTACAAGACTTATTGAGTAGGCAGCTTGCGCTGATCAGATCACGCCGGATTACTTTCTGCTGCAGATGGTGTCACGTAAAAACCCCCCGCGGTCGCGGGGCTTTTTTATTTCTGCTCTCTCAACATCCGTTCTATGGCGGCCGATTCATCGTCGCGATTATCGCTGCCAACGGCTGGCGGCTGTGGTGTGGGTATGGTGCGGCCAGCCTGCTCCAGCTGCAGTTCTATTTTTGCAGGGTCAATAGCGGTCGGCTTGCTGACAAAGCCGGTAACCAGTCCCGGCCAGAAAATCAGGATAGCCACCAGCAGCAACTGCATGAATACCCAGGGCACGGCGCCCCAGTAGATGTCGGAACTTTTGACTTCCTTTGGCGCCACGCCGCGCGCGGT
>JANOGQ010000638.1:0-2966 GCA_031406105.1 Lysobacterales bacterium
TATCCAGCGGGTGGCCAGAGCCCGGGACAGCAGCAGAAGGACCAGGGTGAGTGCCAGGTATGGGCAACTCAGTCCACCGGCATAGATCCTGCTGTTCTTGCAACAGCGCCTCCGCCATCCTCCAGTTCAGGTGGTGGTGAGCGCGTAAGGGGAGCAGCCAGAGGAGCTGTTGGTGGCGCGGCTATCGGTGCGATCGCCGGAGACGCCGGTGAAGGTGCGGCCATTGGCGCCGTGGTGGGCACCATGGCAGGAGGCAGGAAGAAGCGGCAGAACCAGGCGGCTGAGCAGCAAGCTGGCCAGGCTCAAACCCAGGAGCAGATGAATACCTGGTACCGGGCCATCGGCGCCTGCATGACTGCCCGCAATTACACCGTCAGCTGAATGGAGGAGAACCCGATGCAAAACCTACTCAAATCCTGCGCATTAAGCCTGGCCTGTCTCGCGCCTTCGGTTGGTCTGGCTGCTGACTACGATGGTTCAAAGAATCTGATTTGTGCAACCGTTGAAGCGCGTGATTGCGAGCTGCGTGCAGAATGTTTCACCGGCGAGGCCAAAGTGGTAGGTGCACCCGCATTCTTCCGGATCGATTTTTCCAAACAAGTACTGTCGGGCCCGGAGCGCAATTCACCGATCGTCTCCATGGAGCAAAATGCCGATTCCTTTTTACTGCAAGGAGCAGAAATCGGTTATGGCTGGACCGTTGGGATCAACAAAGAAAGCGGAGATTTTTCGGCCTCAATGACCAATTTCGAAGGTTCTTTCCTCTTATTCGGTTATTGCATGGTGATGTGAATTCATACCGTTCATGGTGGTGAAAAAAAGGGGCCATCCGGCCCCTTTTTCATCCTGAAAAGCAAAGTTCAGATTTGCACTTGAGCAGCCAGCAGAGCCACCCGTTTGTGCTGCATTTTCAGGCTGCGCTCCAGCTCGTGGTAGCGCGCAGACAAGGCGTGTTTTTCGGCATCGATACGGGCAGACAGAGCAGCTTTTTCCGCATCAATTCGATCAGAAAGTGCCTGGCGGCCCAGATGCACCCGATCAATCTGCAGTTGCTGCCACTCTTTGACGGTTTCTACAAACTGCGCGTACTCCCGCTCCAGTTGCTCTCTCCAGCCAGCACCGTCATCCTGCAGGCGCTCCAGTTTTTGCTGGGCACGCTTGAATTCCATGTTCAGCCGCGCTCGCAGTACTTTGAAGGCCGGTGCCCGCTTGCGGTTTTTCACCAGGCCAAGCAAGGCGCAGGCAGAGATAAACCATTTGTTGATATCCAGATGCCACCAACGGATGCCGTTGCGGTAATCGCTTTGAAACAGGTGATGATAATTGTGGTAACCCTCACCATAAGTAATCAAAGCAAGCAGGTGATTGTCGCGGGCGGAGTTCTCATCGGTATAAGGCTGCGTGCCCCACATGTGGGCCAGCGAATTGATGAAAAAAGTAATGTGGTGGCTGAGCACCAGTCGCGCTATGCCGGCCAGCAGGAACATGCCCAGCATGTCGCCAGTCAGCCAGCCCAGAAACAAGGGTAATGCCAGGTTGGTGAGCCATACCAGGGTCCAATACCAACGATGCTGGAAAGCGGCGACCGGATCTTTGAACAAATCAGGCACCAGGCTGTAATCGACTTCACCACTGGGATAATCCTTGATCATCCAGCCCACATGGGCAAACCAGAACCCGCGGCCAATGGAATACGGATCTTTGTCGTTATCGTCCACGTCACGATGATGAACGCGATGTCGGGCACACCAGACAATGATGCTGTTCTGCAGCGACATTCCGCCAAAAATTGCCAGAAAAACTCGCAAAACCGGATGCGCTTCATAAGTGCGATGTGACCACAAACGGTGGTACCCACTGCCAATGCCTATTCCGTTCAAAACCATGAACAAGCCAAAAAATGCCCAGGCCCAGGCGCTGTAACCGTGCACGATGCCGTACCAGGGCACGATGGTGATGGCGACCAGAAAAGTGAGCCCAAGGACTGCGGTAACCGCCCAATTGATGGGATTGTTTTCAGTTGCTGGTCGAGGGGAAGTGGTATCTGTCATCTATATAATCCTGTCATTAATCAAACAAATCGCTGATCCGGGTTTTGTGCCAGCGGGAATTGGGCAATTTTATCGTTAAATGGTTGCAGTTTGCAGGGGGTTTTTTGGGGACATTTGGCATCAGATATCCCTCTGAGCGCAAACATTACCTTTGACCGTCTTTCAGCTACGCATTCCAACACCGCGTTTTAGCAGCAACAAACACCAGGCAAACAAAAGCGCTCCGGCTAACAGTATGACCGAATAAGTTTGCAGCAGGCTGACATCCGATACTCCCAGAATACCATAGCGGAATCCGTTCACCATGTAGAGGATAGGGTTGAAGACCGACACTTTCTGCCAGAACTCCGGCAACAGATCAATGGAGTAAAAAACACCACCGAGGTAGGTCAAGGGTGCGAGGATAAAGGTAGGAATGATGGCAATATCGTCAAACTTCTGGGCAAATATGGCATTGACCATTCCTGCCAGCGCAAACACGATGGCGGTGAGCACCAGAACGGAAATCGCCACCAAAAGATGGCTTATCTGCAAATGGGTGAAAAACAGCGAGACCAGCAACACCACGAAACCAACCATCAGTCCGCGCAACAAAGCGCCAGTGACATAGCCCGCCATGATGACCCAGTTGGACAAGGGAGAAATCAGCAGTTCTTCAATGTGCTTGCCGAATTTGGCGCCAAAAAAAGATGACACCATATTGCCATAGGAATTAGTGATCACCGACATGATGATCAGCCCGGGCACGATGAATTCCATGTAGGTGAAGCCACCCATAGTGCCGATTCGGGAACCAATGAGTTCGCCGAAAATAATGAAATACAGTGACATGGTGATGGCAGGCGGAACAACGGTCTGGCCCCAGATGCGCAGGATGCGCGTGACTTCCTTGCGCACGATGGTTGTATAACCCAC
>JANOGQ010000036.1:0-7355 GCA_031406105.1 Lysobacterales bacterium
GAAATGACGAGCGAGCGCCAGTGCCCGCGGGTCGTCCCCTGTGACACGAATCTGCGGGTGATTGGTGCGGCTGAATGAACCGGTGTGCAGATCAATCAGATAGTTGCAGTTCTGAGTGATCTCGTTATACAGCATGTAGGCGATGATAGCCGTCACACTGCCATCCGAACGGCCCGGAAACTCGCGATTCAGATCGCGTCTGTCCTGCATGTAGCGATTGCCGGTTCGCACACCTGCCGCATTCACCATGGGGAACACAACTACGGTGCCCGTCAGGGTTTGTGGATCGATCCAGCTGAAAGCGCGCCGGGCAATCTCGGTGCCATTGATTTCATCGCCATGGATACCAGCGGTCACGCACAGGGTGGGTCCTTCGTGAATTCCACGCGCCACGAACACGGGCGAGTCCAGATAAGCCGACTCAAAGCTGGTTTCACCGCCCCAGGGAAAACGCAGGGTTTGGCCTGGCCAGATTTCCCGGCCGGCGATATTGATTGGCCCCCATTGATCCGCCTGCAGGACAGCAGGCAGCAGTGATGCAAGTATCAAAATGGTTAAAGCAGCCGCTCTGAAGCGACCGTTCGGTTGCAAAAATGCCAACATCATAGATTCCTGAAGCCTTCCCTGGTCATGCAAATGGGTGCTCTTCTGACAGTGCTGTTGCTGTGCAGTTCTTGAAGCGGTGGTAAAATTCTGACCATCCGCGGCGATTATAGCGGATTCCACCGGCACGCCTGAGCTGGCTGAAAATTCGGCTGGCAGAGCTGCAGCAAGCCGGTATGATGTCATTCTTATGCCTATAGCCCCAGCGCAGCAGCTTATCCACGAACGCAGCATTTTTGATGGCTGGCGAGCAATTTCCATTTCACTTTATATGACCCTGGTGGGTTACGGCGTATTGGTGGGCATACCCGTGATCAGCACAGCATGGGTAGAGTTGCTGGGTTTTACAGAAGCGCAGGTGGGCCGGGTTGCAGGTGCCGATCTGGGTGGGCTGGCTCTGGGCGCTGTGCTGACCTCGCTGGTCATAGGCCGCATGAATCGCCGCGCCCTGGCGCTGATCGGCGCCGGCATGGCCATGTTGGCAAATGCTTTGTGCACAATTTTTGTCGAGTACGAAGTAGTCTTGTGGCTGCGGGTGTTTGCTGGCATCGGTAGTGGTGTGTTTACCGCTGTTGCTGTGGCGACTCTCGGTGCCTCATCCAGACCAGCGCGGGCTTACAACATGATGTTGTTTGCTTTTTCATTCTCACAAGCACTGGAAATGCAGGTGCTGCCGACGCTGTCGATGAATGGCATTTATTTTGTGTTCATGGGCAGTTTTGCGCTGGGATTGCTGTTTTTGCGGTGGATTCCACCGCACCCCGTTGAGCCAATGCTGGACATCGGGCTGGATGTGCAGGAGCGCTCTGGACGACACCACCTGGAACACCGCAAGGTGCCGAAGTTTGTGCCCTGGCTCGTTCTGGCAGCGATGTTTTTTACCTACATGAACATAGGCTCTTACTGGACTTACATTGAACTGGCGAGCATAGATGCCGGAATCGACAATGATTTTATGGGAAGACTACTGGTCTGGGCTTCATTCAGCAGCGTGGTGGGGTGCCTGGTGGCCACGGTGATCAGCAATCGATTTGGCCTGGCCCGGCCCTTGATGCTGGCACTGGTGTGCATGATCACGACCGTGGCCTTGCTCAGTATGGGTATTACTGATCTAAAGATCATGATCAGTGTTCTGAGTTTCAACCTGCTGTGGATTTTCATCGATGTGTACCAGATGGCCACCGTTGCCAATGTGGATCACTCCGGTGCTTTCGCTTCGCTGATTCCGGGGGCGCAAGGTCTGGGCCAGATTGTGGGTCCGAATATTGCTGCCACCTTATTGGCTGCAGGCCTGGGCTATGGTGCGCTGTTCACCATGAGTGCCATGGCGGCCGCTGTCGGGCTGCTGATCTACGGCAGTATGTATATCTGGCTGCGCAAACGCATCCCTGCTCTGGCAGATGCCAGCTGAGTGCCCTTCATGAATATTAGATGTACCACGCAAACTGACGACCCGGATTGGCTGCTGCTGCGCAGTGAATTCTTTCCGGAAGATTTCCCCGGAGAGCATCAGCAGTTCCTGCAGGGTCTGGCTGAAACCGGTCGCTTCACTGCCTTTGTAGCCAGCGCTGAGCGCGGCCAGCCCATGGGCTTTGCGGAAGTTTCCATCCGACATGATTATGTCAATGGATGCCAGCATCGGCCGGCTTTGTTCCTGGAAGGAATTTATGTGCGACCGGAATTCCGCGGACAGGGGATAGCCCACAAGCTGGTCACGCATGCCGCTCAATTCGGGGTGCAAAAAGGTTGCCAGGAATTCGCTTCCGATGTGCTGATAGATGATCATGACAGCCTGGCAGCGCATGCACGCTTGGGTTTTGCAGAAACCGAACGCGTAGTTTACTTTCGTATGCCCTTGAGCCCGCCAGGTATGGCCGGGCAGGAGTCACAATAAGTGTCGCAATTGCGCAAGAAAAGCCGTATCGAAGGACGCGTGTTGCTGGTAGTCAATACCGGTAACCGCAAGAAGCGTTTTACCCTCAAACGTCTGCATGAGCTGGGTTGTCGCCTGATCATAATGCACAAGCAGGCTAATTGGGCACGCCCCTATGCTGAGCACTGGATACTCACCGACACCAGCGATCTCACTGCGGCGCTGCGTGCCATGACGGATTTTTTCACGGCTCATCCGGATCTGCAGGCCGATGGTGTAATCACGTTTTGGGAAGACGATGTATTGCTCACATCGCGCATTCGCGATCGTCTTGGCCTGGTGGGGATTCCTTACGAAGTGGCACGCATTGCCCGGGACAAGCACCTGTTCCGCGAGTTCTGCACTGATAACGGTTTGCCCACACCCGGTCATGCCATGATTGCGGCCGACTTGCCGGTGGAACAATCGGTCAGGGAGTTACGCTTCCCGCTGGTGGTCAAGCCGGTGTTTGGCAGCAGCAGCGCCTATGTGGTGCGGGTGAATAATCAGCAGGAGCTGCAGGAAACGGTGGACTACATCCGCAGCACCATTAACACCCAAGTAGAAAGTTCGCTGGCCGCCGGTACTGCCATCATGGCCGAGGAGTATATCGACGGTAATGAAGTCGATATCGATATTCTTTTGCAGAATGGCAAGCTGAAATTCTGGTCCATGAGTGACAACGATGCCACTCGCGAGCCCTTCTTTGTGGAAACGGGGCAGTGCATACCCAGTCGCCTGGCCGCTTCCCAGCAGGCTGAGCTGGTGGAACTTGCAGAAGAAATCCTGGAGCGCCTGGGTGTCGAAGATGGCTGTGTGCATTTCGAAGCCAAGTACAGTTCGCGCGGCCCCATGCCGATTGAAGTCAACCTGCGCATGGGCGGTGATGAAGTTTATTACTTCGTTAAAACCGCCTGGGGCGTGGACCTGATCGAAAACGCGGCACACATCATGCTGGGTGAGTACATCAGCCCCATGACCAAGCCGGAAACGCCAAAAAAATATGTTTCCGGCAAGTATTTTCTGCCACCGCACTCAGGAGTTCTGGCTTCACTGGATATGCCCGAATCGGTGGAGTCGGGCGAACTGCAGTTTTTCAAGAAAGTGGGCGATGCGGTGTTGGCACCACCATTGGGTTATGAGTATATGGGCTGGGCTTACGCGGTTGCGGATACCCTGGGTGAGGCAGAAGAGCGGATTGATCGCCTGGTCAGCAGTGTCAAACTGGAAGTTGCAAAATTCTCCCGCGGTTCTTCGCTGGGCAAAACCGTACGCCGCAGTAGCATGTCATCCGCCAGCATCGCCCGCCGGGCTGTGATTGGGGCTGCCCGCATCGAGCACATCCGCAACCTGCCCATGGGCGAGCAACGCAGCCTGCATGTGGGAATTGCCAGCAATGGTTTCGCCGGTAGCGACAATCCCATCGAAGCGGAACTGACTTCCGATGCCCGCAGCATAGCCCAGACTCTGGAAGCGCGTGGCTATCGCACCAGCTTCCTGGATTTCAACCAGCCATTTGATGCGGTGGAGCAGATCCAGCGTGAGCAGATCTCCATCGTGTTCAATATGTGTGAGCGTATCAATCAAAGCAGCCTGCTCGAGCCCCATGCCGCAGCTTTGCTGGACATTTTGCAAGTGCCATACACCGGTTCCAATCCGTTTACGCTGGGCTTGTGCCTGGACAAAATCCGCGTGAAAAAGCTGCTGGCCTACCACCATATTCCCACGCCTCGCTGGGATTATCTGTACGAAGCTTCCGAGCAGTTTGATGAGAATTTCCCACTGCCGGCCATCGTCAAGCCAGCCAACAGCGACAGCTCCATTGGCATCACCAACGACTCAGTGGTAACCAGCCGTGCCGAACTGTTCGCACGCATTGATTATGTGTTGCACGAACTGAAACGACCGGCCTTGATCGAGGAATTCATCAGTGGTGATGAATATGATGTTTCGATCCTGGGGAACTGGGAAGACGAGCAGCGCATATTGCCTTTGTCGCGGTCCATTTTCAGCAATCTGCCGCAAGGCTATTGGCCCATGTATCCCTATGAAGCCAAATTCCTCGGCAGCGCTGTGCACAAGCAAAACATTGAAGTGCAACGCCCGCCCAAAGGGGTGCCAGGCAAGCTGACCGCGCTGATTTCAGAAATTGCCCTGGACGCTTTCAACGTGGTGGGTTGCAGTGACTATGGCCGGGCTGAAGTGCGGATTGATGCCAAAGGTAATCCTTACGTGCTGGAAGTCAATCCCAATCCCTCCATAGGCCCCACCGATTGTGTGCCTTCAGTGGCGGCTCTGGTGGGTTTGGAGTATGGCGATTTTCTGGAAGAAATTCTCAGGCTGGCGATTCGTCGATACAAGGACAAACCACCTTACTACCACCTGCAGATGAGCACGCTGTAGTCTTCAGTTTACGACACAGGCTTGCCGAATCTGTTGCGGAAGTTGCTGCAGAGTGTCGTTCAGGGCTTGCTGATGAGCTGACACCAGGTCCACCATGCTGGCAGTAGCGACGTTTTTGCTGCTTTGCAATCGCAGTACCTCGTTCCTGTCACCACATCGCAAATTGCCTTCGAGTTCCATCAGTACCGATCGGGTTACTTCTGTGCTGTCCTGCACGCCATAAAAGGCCTGCAGCTCCAAATGCAATGACCAGTTGCCGGGTCGGGCAATATCGCCCAGGCTGACGCTGCTGAACAGGCCGGAATCCATCAGGCTGCGGCGACTGAGCGAACTCATCACTTCAGGCAGGTTATCGGCCCAATGGGCATTGGCCACCGGGATCAGCCGGGCATTGCGGCTGAGTACCTGGATGCTGGAGGTGTCCAGGCCGGGTACGGTAACCAGGCTCAGCACCAGCTTGGGTGCATTCTCAGGCGGCGGTACTGCAGATCCGCCCGGAGGGTGCAGCAAATAAACTTCGCGGGCGGGTTTATTGCTTTCCAGAATTCCGGTGCAGCCCGTGAGGCAACTGGCAATCAGGCCCAGCAGCAAAATTTTCAGCAGAGGATTCGGCTGCAGTAATGAAATGGCCATTCAGTTATTCACCTCCAGGGCATCATTCGGTGGGCGGTGGATCAACTGCGAAGGATCGTCCTGCAGCTGGCGTAACAACTTCTGCAGTTCACGCAAGGAATTGCGCAAGTCGTAGATCATTTCAGGAGCCTGGCCCAGACCACTGTCGATAAAGTGCTCAAATTCAGCTTCATTGGCACGGATCAACTCATCCAGCCTGGCACTCAGTTGTTCGGCATTTGCTGCGGTCTTGCGGGTATGGGCCAGGGTGGTAGACAGTTCGGGTTTTAACTGCAGAACAGCGTTGTTCAATTCATTGACCAGTGATTTCGCATCGCTCAGTAAGCTTTGCATGTCACTAGGCATTGCTGCCCAGGCAGCTCGGTCCTCAGCCAAAGCGGTGGTCAGGTTTTCCATATTGGCCAATGACTGGCTGATGGCGGCGCGGTTGTCCGGCCCCAATAACAGGTTAGCCTGGTCCAGCGCGGCATTGAGTTTGGAAATGGTATCCGGCGCCTGCGCCAGCATGGCGGACAGGCCAGTCTGTCTGACTGGAATTAGTGGATGATGATCTTTATCTTCTGCTGATGCCAGCGGTGGGAACTGCCCGGGCTGGGCTGAGATATTGATGACATTCACCCCGGTAATACCTTGCGACATCAGGCTGGCATAGGAGCCCTGATCGATGGGCGTTTTGGCGAGGATTGCGATGTCTACACGGACTTTTACCGGATCACCAGGCAGCAATTCCATGTTGGAGACCCGCCCCACGTTGACCCCCATGAAGAACACCGGCCCGCCCAGCGACAGTCCGCTGATATCGCGTTCAAACAGCACAGAGTATTCAGCCATGGGCTCATTGCCCTTGGTGCCCGCCAGCCACATGGCAAAACTGGCCAGTGCGATCAGTGCAATGCTGACGAATATGCCTACGGGCAGAGTGGGATTACCTTTGAACATGTCTGTTCCCTGCCTGGCGTGCACGAACTGCCCGGGGATCGCCAAAATAGGACTGTATCCAGGCATGTGGATGTTCCACCAGCCGTTCCGGTGTATCCACCACGATTCCTTTATCGATCAAGACCGCGATTCGATCGCAAATACTGAACAGGCTGTCCACGTCGTGAGTCACCATGACCACCGTCAGGTCGAGATTATGTTGCAGGTACGATATCAGCTTATCGAATTCGGTGGCAGCAATAGGGTCGAGTCCCGCTGTGGGCTCGTCCAGAAAGAGTATTTTGGGATCCAGCGCCAGAGCCCTGGCCAGCGCCGCCCGCTTGCGCATTCCGCCGGACAATTCGTTAGGATATTTGGCAGCGGCCTCCAGGCTCAGGCCCACCATGAAGATTTTCAGACAGGCTATTTCGCGGCGCATATCCAGCGAAATATCCGAGTGCAGGGCGATGGGCAGTTCGACGTTTTCCTGCACCGTGAGACCGGATAACAGGGCGCCGCCCTGGAACAGAACTCCCCACTGTTTGTAAGGGCCGGGCTGCTGGTAACGGATGGTTTGACCCAGCACATCGATGTCGCCCGCATCGAAATCGTGCAGACCCAGAATGCTGCGTAACAAAACCGACTTGCCTGCGCCGGAACCACCCACCACACCCATAGTTTCATCACGCCGCACGTTGAGGCAGAGGTTCTCGTGAATCGTCTGCTGGCCAAAGCGATTGACCAGCCCGCGTATTTTGATCACGTGTTCAAAGCCATCAGCAGTAACATCATTTAGCTGAGCATTCAGTTTGGCGTTCAGGTTGGCAGTGAGCTCTGCTTCTTTTTGCATGTCAGATACCCAGCCGCGAGAACAGGATGGTGAAGA
>JANOGQ010000460.1:0-1592 GCA_031406105.1 Lysobacterales bacterium
TGCGGTTACGCACCTCGCTCTTGCCCGACAGCAAATCCTGGCCACCGGTTGCTGCCGCATAATTATTATCAATCACGATGGTCAGACCATCGTTCTTGTTGAATACCGCATTGCCGATACCACTGGTCAAACCGTTATGCCAGAAACCGCCATCGCCCATGATGGAAATAGGCGGTTTGCTGCTGGCCGTATTGAAGGCCGCGGCGCCGGCTGTTCCCAAACCGTAGCCCATGGTGGTATTACCCATGTTGAACGGCGGCAGTATGCTGAACAGATGGCAGCCGATATCGCCGCTGATGTGAAAATCCCCCAGCTCTTTCTGCATCAGTTTCAGGCTGGTAAACACCGGACGTTCGGGGCATCCCGTACATAGACCCGGTGGCCTGGCCGGCACATGGGCTGAGATTCCTGCTACCAGCGCTGCTATGGAATGCACCGGATCCTGCGGCGCCACCCAGCCGGGCTCAAAACCCGACACAAAACTGCTCAGGCCTTTGCGCAATACTTCGCTGGTGTATTCGCCCGCGATCGGAAAGGTGCCTTTACCGATCAGCTTGGTGCTTACATCGCGCTGCCGCAGTATCGAATTGATATTCTGCTCGAGGTAATTGGGCTGGCCTTCCTCCACCAGCAAAACCGCTTGCTTGCTGGTGCAGAAAGATACGAGTTCTTCATCAATCAACGGATAGGTCACGTTGAGTTGGTAGATGGGATAACGGCTAGTGCCGAAGGCATCCGCCAGGCCGAGTCGCTCCATGGTGCGGATCAGCGTGTTGTACAGGCCACCCTGTACGATGATGCCGAGTTCATGGCTTTCCCCGGGCAACACTTTGTTCAATCCATGCTGGTGAATAAAATCAACCGCCGCTGGCCAGCGCTGATTAACCTTTTCCTGCTCATGCAGAAAGGAAGCGGGTGGAAGGACAATACGACTGGTATCGCGATTCGGATTTTCCGCTGCCTCGCGCAAAGACAAAGGCGGTGGACGATTGTCTTTGGCAATGAAGCTGCCGGACACATGGCAGGAGCGAATGCGTAACTGCAGGAATACCGGCGTGTTGCTGGCTTCAGATAGTTCAAACGCATGCTCAACCGCTTTGACGATGCTGGCCACGTGGGGCGGAGGATCTATCAGCCACATCTGGCTTTTCATGGCAAAGGCATGGGTACGCTCCTGCATGATGCTGGAACCTTCGCCGTAATCTTCACCAACTATCACCACCATGCCGCCTTTGACGCCGCCGGACGCCAGGTTGGCCAGCGCATCACTGGCAACATTGGTGCCAACGGTGGATTTCCAGGTGACAGCACCGCGCAGCGGGTAATTGACCGAAGCGGCGCCCATGGCAGCAGCAGCGGCCTCGTTGGCACTGGCTTCAAAATGCACACCCAATTCGTCCAGTACATCACGGGCATCTGACAGCACGTCCATCAGATGCGAAATCGGAGAACCCTGATAGCCTCCCACATAAGCTACACCGGATTGCAGCAAGGCCTTGGTGACGGCCAGGATACCTTCACCATTGAATACTTCACCGGCTCCGATGCGGAGTTGTTCTACCTCTTTCTTGAATGAACGCTCTGCCATGGGT
>JANOGQ010000078.1:0-3640 GCA_031406105.1 Lysobacterales bacterium
CCGCGTATTCATACGATTGGCCAAACTTCACTGCATCACATCAAGGCTGTACCTTAACGCCGCGCAGGTCTTAAAATAGGCTGGTGCCCGAGAGATTCCGGTTCCAACCCCGTTCAATCATGGAGATTTGCGTCGATGAGCTCAGAGTACCGCATGGAAAAAGACAGCATGGGCGAGTTGAAAGTGCCGGCGGCTGCGCTCTGGGGCGCACAAACCCAACGTGCGGTGCAGAATTTTCCCATCAGCGGAATGACCATGCCAGCCGAATTCATTCGCGCCCTGGGGCTGATCAAGGAAGCAGCAGCGCGTGCCAACCGGGAGCTGGGCCTGCTGGATGTGGAACGCGCCCTGGCTATAGAGGCCGCTGCACGCAAAGTATCGATGGGCCAGGTCAATGATCAGTTTCCGATTGATGTGTTCCAGACTGGCTCCGGAACCAGTTCCAATATGAATGCCAATGAAGTGATTGCCCACCTTGCGAATCACGATAAGGAGCTCGCGATTCATGCCAATGATCATGTCAACATGTGCCAGAGCTCCAACGACGTGGTGCCTACCGCCATACAGGTCAGCGCCAGCCTGCTGACCAGTGGCGAGCTGATTCCGGCGCTGAAGCATCTGGCAGAAACAATTGATATCAAGTCCGAAGAACTGGCGGGTATAGCCAAGACTGGCCGGACCCACCTGATGGATGCCATGCCGGTGACTTTTTCGCAGGAACTTTCCTGCTGGTCCAGCCAGATACGATCCAATATCAAGCGTATCAACAGCGCTCTGAAGCGTTTGCGCAAACTGCCGCAAGGTGGCACCGCTGTTGGCACGGGTATCAACGCCCATCCGGAATTTGGTCGGCGAGTGGCAGCTGCTCTGCAGGATCTGACCGGATTTGAATTTGAATCAGCTGAAAACCTGTTTGAAGGCATCAGTTCACAGGATGCTGCAGTCGAACTTTCCGGCCAGCTGAAAACTCTGGCCTGCACGCTGATGAAAATCGCTAATGATTTGCGCCTGATGAATTCCGGGCCCCTGGCTGGCTTATGTGAAATCGAACTGCCAGCGCTGCAACCCGGATCATCGATAATGCCCGGCAAGGTCAACCCGGTGATTCCCGAAGCCGTCTGCATGGTTTGCGCGCAGGTGATAGGCAATGACAGCACCATTACGATAGCCGGACAATCCGGTCTGTTCCAGCTCAACGTTATGTTGCCTGTAGTGGCGCTGAATCTGCTGCAGAGCCTGGAAATACTTTCCAATTCCAGCCGTCTGCTGGCTGATTCCGCTATTGCCGGGTTTAAAGTCCGGGAAGACGTAATCAGCCAGGCACTGCAGCGCAATCCCATATTGGTGACGGCTCTTAACCCGGTTGTGGGTTATGAACTCGGCGCCAGCATGGCCAAACAGGCTTATAAGGAAGGGCGGCCGATCAAGGACGTGGCACGTGAGAAAACCAATTTATCCGATGCGGATCTGGATCGCTTGCTGAATCCGCTGGAACTGACCCGTGGTGGTATCAAAGAGTAGCGGTCTCGCTTGCCAGGTGCCGCCAGGCCGAGCCGGGCGCTTCCGCTTTGGCTGTTACCGGTCACTAGAGTCGGGGTAACCACAATCCCATATACGCTGCGACGATTCCCGCAGCCATGGCCAGTGTCAGAACCACCAGCAGCCCCGCCATGGAAAATTTAACCAGGGTGCTGGAGCTGAGCTGAGCACTGAAGTACAACTGCAATACTGCCAGTGGCAACAAAGTCTGGGCAAACGTCAGGAAGTTCAGAAACGGCCCACTGAAGGTTTCGAAATCAATGCCTACCGGGCTCTGGTGAATCATCAGCCAGAGCATCAGGCCGATGCGAAAAAACCAGACAGCGTTGACCACCAGGAACAGGCGCAGTGCCCAGCGGCGATGCTGGGTAAAGTTTCGCGCCAGTGCGAAGCGCAGCGCAATGAATGCAAAGATCAGAATCAGGATTGCGTCCAGGCTGATTCCCAAATTTTGAATCAGATCATCGTCTGCTTTGCGAGTCCATACCAGCCAAAGCCCGGCTATGCTGGCAATTACAACTGCTGGCAGGTAGGTGCGTCCAGTCCAGCGATGGAAAGTTGGAAAGCGCTTGCGAACTTGCGGAATGAGCTGCAAGGGACCGCCAAAAATGATGATGATGGCCAGCAACAAATGCGCTGCAAGAGCGGCGTTGCCAATGGAGTCACCCTGAATAATGCCTTTGGGCAGCACTTTGCCCCATTGTTGCCAATCCCCGGCAAGGGCCGAGCCTCCGTAGAAAACCAGTACGTACCAGGCAAAAAGCCACAGGCCACAAAGCGCGACGATGAACCAGAAGCTTGCAGCTGCCGCAAGCGCCTTAGCAGCTGAGGATACAGAATTCATGGTTGATTGCAGAGCTCTGGTTAGTCAGGATTGAATGCTCACTCGCAGGGCTTAGTTATCTGTGGCCCGGCGGCGCAGCCACAAGGCTGCAGCCAGAAAAGCGGCAGCAACAGCCAGACCGCCCAACATTTCGATAGAAAACAGGCGGCCGAGGATATTGGCCAGCGTGACGGCATGATCAAATCGCCCGGAAACCGCTACTCCCAGAGCGACTTCACCGCTGCCATCGCGCACTTGCGCAGTCAGAATGGCTGGGCTGTTGGCGATCCACTGGCCGAATATGCCGAACAGATTGCTGTCCAGGGTGAAAGTGCGCAGGAAATCCACCCAGGTTTGCAATATCGCAAACACGATCGGGGGCAGCACGGCGAACAGCAGCGGCACTCGCGGAGCAAATGCCGAAACCAGCATCAGCCAGCCTGCCAGCGGCAGGAACCACACGGAAGTTGCCAGATAACTGATACCCAGCATGAACCAGACTTTCAGTGGATTCATCTCGCTGATAAACAGGACCCAGGGATTTTCACCCACTGACAACACCATCACAGCAGCGATGGCAGTGGCCAGAATCTGTGTGAGTATGAATACCAGCCAGAAACACAAAGGTGCAGTGATCATGGCGCTCAGCAGTTTGGAAGCTATGGTCAGGCTGTCTGAGGCAGGCAGGGATTTCCAGAACAGGATGCTGCGATCCTTACGGTCGTCATAAAGTGAGCCCAGCAAGTAGAAAAAAAGCACGATGGCCAGCACGATTGTGAAGAAAACAGAGCTGCCCAGCATTACTTCATAAACGTGCTCAGCCCGCAATTCGCTGGAATGCTGGGCCAGCATGCGCACGGCTTCACGAAATGTGTACAGCTCATTATCGAAGTGTGCAGTGGTGAATATAGACATCAGCAGCAGTCCGATGTGGATCAGGCCAATGATGATGGGGGTGGTACGAAAAGCGCCTTTATTCTCCCAGAATTCCCGCTTCATCAGGGCCAGCAGGCGATTTATGGTTGGCCGATTCATTGCCCGCCTCCCGGCTTGCGACTCATGGTAGCCACAAACAGATCAGCCACGCTGGGTGTGCGAATTTCCCCCAGTTGCGCCAGGGTGTTCTTGTCAATTCCGCAGAACAGGAAGATATGACGGCCAAAAGTCTGGCTTTCATGCAAAGGCCCCAAAGCGCGCGCCACTTCCGCCTGATCGGGCCGGACCATCAGTTCTACATAGCGTTGCTGCACTTCTTCCATGCTGCAATTCAATGAAATT
>JANOGQ010000109.1:0-2181 GCA_031406105.1 Lysobacterales bacterium
CAGCGGCGTGTCGGCGCGTAAAATCAGTTTGTTGGCCTTCAGGCCTGCTTCTTCATCGCCCCAGAACGAACCGGGAATAACCTGCCCGTCTTCAAGCAGCTCAATCTGCATGCCATAGCAATGCAGCAATCCGGCAAGAGCTGATGGATCAGTATCGGCAAATGTCAGTACCTCGCTGTGGTGCTTATTCAAAGGCTTTCCGGGTAGCTTGCGTTTATCGGCTGAATCCGTGCCAGCAGGTAATCGGCTCTGCAGCCAATCGGCCCAGCGGCAAATTGGCAATGGCTTATGGCCCATGTTCTGGTGCCTGATTGGGATAAAATACCAGAACCCCGCGATCGAGGCCGCAACCCGGTGTATGTCAGCAAGCTGAAAACCCTGTTCGCAGAAAGCTCCCGGCCAACGCAACTATTGCGCTATGCGGGTTTGTTTACCTGGCTGTGCGCTTCAGTGCCGCTGATCTGGGTGTTTTTCAGTTATCCCAGCCAGTTGGATCAGGAGCGGTATGTCGGTTGGTGGATTCTGCACCTGATATTTGGCCTGACCTACTGGAACCTGGTGCGCGAATTGCCCCTGCGCACGCCGCTGCCTCACCGCCTGTTCGCAGCGCTGGTGCTGAGCCTCAGCGCCATTGGCATCAGCCTGACCTCGCAGTCCGGCCTGGGTGGCTTGTTGCTGCTGCTGGTAGCCGGCCTGCTGCCCTGGATATTTGGCACGGTCTGGGCCTGGGCCTGGTTGCTGGCACAGTGCCTGGCACTGGCACTGGCCTTGTACACCGTACCCAACGTGTCCTTCAGCGATGCGGTGATGACGGCCGGTTTGTTCATGGGCATATCCATGTTTGCCTTCATGAGCTCGGTGGTGGGCTTGCGGCAACATGCCGCGCGGGATGAACTGCGCAAACTCAATTCTGAATTGCAGGCCACCCAGGCCTTGCTGGCAGATAACACCCGAATCGCAGAGCGGGTGCGTATTGCGCGGGAGTTGCATGATCTGGTGGGCCATCACCTGACGGCTTTGACCCTGAACCTGGAAGTGGCCACACACCTGGTGGAAGGCAAGGCCCTGCAGCATGTTCAACAGGCCCGCTCGCTGGCAAAATTGCTGTTGGCTGATGTGCGTGAAGTGGTCAGCGATATCCGGCAAAACGACAAAGTTGACCTGGCAGCTGCTCTGGGCACCCTGGTCGAGGGCGTGCCGGAGCCGATCATACACCTGGACCTGCCCCGCAAGCTGGCCATGTTGGACCCACTGGAGGCGCAGGTGCTGCTGCGATGTGCGCAGGAAGCGATAACCAACAGTGTGCGCCATGCCGGAGCCCGCAACCTGTGGATACGGCTGTCGCAGGACGAAGACGGGGTGGTTCTGAGCGCTCATGATGATGGCCGCGGTGCCAGCGACCTGGCGATTGGCAACGGCTTGAGTGGCATGTCGGAACGCTTGCAACAACTGGGTGGTGAACTTAAGTTAGAATCCAGCCCCGGCGCAGGCTTTTCATTGCGCGCCTGGTTACCTTTGGAGACTGCGACGTGATACGAGTGATGTTGGTGGATGATCAGAACCTGGTGCGCAAGGGCGTGCGCAGCCTGCTGGAACTATCCACTGACATAGAAGTTGTTGCTGAAGCTGCCGATGGCGCTGAAGCCATACGACTTTTGCCAGAGATCAAACCGGACGTGATGTTGCTGGATATGCGCATGCCGGGCATGTCGGGTTTAGACCTGTTGCAGACCCTGGCCAGGAATAATGCGGTTCCGCCCACCATTATTCTCACCACCTTTGATGACGACGAGCTGGTGCTGGCCGGAGTCAAAGCCGGTGCTCGTGGCTATTTACTCAAAGATGTATCGCTGGAAGACCTGGTAGGTGCTGTAAAGACGGTGGCCGAGGGTGGAAGCATTATTAAACCAGCGGTTACCCAGCGCCTGCTGCAAGGACTGGAAAACCTGCAGACGAATTTCTCCAGTCTGGATCGGCCGGACCCTCTGACCGACCGGGAAACCGAAATCCTGCGGCTGATGGCCGGTGGTTACAGCAACAAGGAAATTGCCAACAGCCTGGGCGTGGCCGAAGGTACCATCAAGAATCACGTTTCAAATATTCTGTCCAAGATGGGTGTGCGCGACAGGACGCGTGCGGTATTGAAAGCTTTTGAGTTGGGGCAGATGTGAGTCGTGGGAT
>JANOGQ010000467.1:0-5443 GCA_031406105.1 Lysobacterales bacterium
GCAAGCCGCCCAAGAACATCGAGATCATCCTGGATGCGTCCGGGTCGATGAAAGCTGTGCTGGGCGGGAAGACGCGCTGGGCGGTCGCCCAGGACGTGCTGCAGGAGGTCGTCGCCAAGCTGCCTGCGGAATTTTCGGTCGGCCTGCGCGCCTACGGCCACACGCTGTCTTCGAAAGACCCCAATACCTGCACGGACACGGCGCTGGTGGTGCCGGTCGCGCCGCTCAATCCCGACCAGCTGCTGGCCCTGGCCAAGGGGCTTGCGCCCCGCGGGGAGACACCGCTGGTTTACTCGATCCTGCAAACACCGGCTGACCTGCAGGACATAGGCGGTGGCACCGTGATCCTGATCACCGACGGCGAGGAGAGCTGCAAGGGCGACTTCGCGGCGGCGGAGGCAACACTAAAGGAGAGTGGCCTCAACCTCGTGCTGAACATTGTCGGCTTCACGCTGGACAACGTGCCAGCGGAGGCGCAGCTAACCCAGCTGGCGGAATCGACCGGCGGTAACTACTACGGTGCGGCCAGCGGCGAGGAACTGGCGCGCGCATTGCTGCTGGCGGCGGTGGACCGGCTGCCCTATCGGATTCTCGACGCGTCCGGGACGGAAGTGGCGCAGGGCGAGGCGGGCCTGGGTAGCGCGCACGATCTGCCGGCCGGCGACTACACGGTGGTGATCACGGCGGCCGATCTGGAACTGCGCACGCCGATCAAGGTCGAGATCGCGAAAGACAGCGTGCTGACGGCAGCCATCAAGGGCTCACAACTGATCATGGAGGAGGGTGCAGGCGCGCCCGAAGATACGAGCGGCGCGCCGGCAGCCGAGCCGGCAGGTTTGCCGCCGCCTGAGATCAAGTTGAGCACGGAGCCGGTCGACACGCCACAGCCCCTACCCACAGTGACCGCCAAACCGGCGGATGACCTGGCATCAACTGCCACTGCAATTCCGCAGGACGACGGTCGCCAGATCTACACTGCCCAAGTCTTGGCCTTGCGCGACAGGCTGGCGCGGCTGCAGTCTTTCCTCGACGGATTTCCCGGTGCAATGACTGATGTCAGCGCCCTGGCCCGGGATTATGCCAGCCCTGAAGCGGCATTCAATTTTGTCCGCGACCAGATCGCGTTTGAGCCTTATCCGGGCTTGATGAAGGGCGCTCAGGGGACGCTGGTGACCCGTGGAGGGAACGCCCTGGACCGGGCTCTTTTGTTGGCAGCCGTCCTCAGGCACAACGGCATTTCGGCACGTATTGCGCACGCCCGGCTTGCTGAAGGTCAGCGGCGTCAGTTGCTTCAATGGATCACCTCGACCCCTGGGGCCACCGGGCGAATGCTCGCCACTCTTAATGGCATGGCGCGCCCATCGCCGGCGACACCGGAACAGCAGCAGTTGATCGATTCCATTGCCCAGCGGGCAGGAAGCTCGGCGAAAATGGTGAGCGACGCAGTAGCCGATAACTGGCCACTGCTTTATGCGGCGTTAAAATCGACGGGACTTGGCAGTAAAGCGGGCGCTGAACAGCTGGCACTTGAGGCCCTGGTCGACCATTATTGGGTACAGGCCGTGGTGGACAACGCCACCGTTGACCTTGATCCAAGCCTGGCTGAGGCGCAACCCGGGCAGCACCTCGCAGATGCTTCGGACAGCCTTGACCCCGACAACCTGCCCGATGAGGTTTTCCAGCGCATCAATCTTCGTGTCATCGCCGATTTTCTTGCCGGGGATGACATCCGCTCCACGGCTGTTCTGTCACAAGAGTACAAGGCCGCAGACCTGTTTGGAAAAAACATCCGTGTAGCCATCGCGCCCCTGACCACGGCGGCGGACGAATCAGCCATACAGGCGATCCTGCGGGTTGGTGATCAGCAAGTTGACGGCCAGGTATTCCAGCTGAGCGATAAGCCAACCACTGCCAGCCCGCCGGCCGAGGGGCCCGATAGCGCAGGCGCTGGCATGCTCGACGCATTATCGGGTGGAATCGACGATGGAGTCGACAGTGCGGCCGAATCGCCGGGCGGCGACGGGCCGGTTACACGTCTGGGGCGGCTATCGCTGGAGGTCATCAGCAGTGGACCGCACCTGGCAGAGGCGAGCTATCGGCGCGTCATCATGGATCGGCTCGACGAGTCCCAGGCAGGCGCCAGCAGGATCGATACGCTGGCCGACGACAATGCCGTGCGCGCGTTTATGATCCAGGCCTGGGACGGTGCTGTATCTCTTGGGGCCAGCCACCCGGTATTCGTTCTGCAGACCATTCTTGACACGATGCTGGTGCAACAGCCAATGGCTGAGAAGGCGCGCGCCAACATTTATCTGGGCGAAGCGTTCGGTGTTGAGGACCTCTCGCCCCCAACGCTTTCCAGCGAATTGATTGCCTATTACCTGTCCAGTGACGTTACCCGTCACCTGCTCAGCCAGCAGGCGGCCGGTCGTACGAACTGGTACTACGAACGGCCACGACTGGCATTTTTCCGGCATGGGTTTGTGGTCAGCGATTGGGCACAGCCCTATGGAACATCGCGCTTTGCCGAAGGTATCGACCTGCTGAATTCCCCGTTCCGGTTCCTCGGCGCGGCTGCTGACGCGGTTCGTCTGGCCACCGAAAGTGGTGTGGCCGATACAGCCCTTGAGCAGTCTTTGATGCGCGCTGAGGTGTTCAATACGCTGCCGTTGTTCACGGCCGCTGAATCACAGGGCGTGCCGACCATGACGATCGGGCCAGTTGACGGGGCGCTGCTGCAGAACGTGGACGTGCCACCCGCCATCCGGCGCGTACTGGCAGAGGACCTGGCGAGGGGCCAAATGCTGGTGTTGCCCGCCCGACTGGTGACGCTCAATGGCGTTCAGACCTTTGGCTGGTGGAGTGTTGATCCGGTCAGCGGATTTGCGCTGGGGAAGATGGAACTGGGAGGTGCGCAGGGATTTGTCGAAGTCACTCAAATGAACGAACGGATCCAGCAGTGGAGCGAAATTTTCACGAAATTCTACGGCGGCATGATGAGATGTTACCTGGGTGAGCTGCAAAAAAACCTGGGAGCGACAAAGGATGGATTAAGGACATTGCAGCTGAACAAGGGGGGCGGACCCGGTGACAGCCCGGTGCCTGACTCAAGAACCCTGGCCGAGTGCGTCACCAAGACGATGTGTGACGTCATTGTCAATTTGATGATCAGCGCGGTCGGCACGCCAGCGTTTGCGCGCGAAGCAAAGGCAACCGTTGCAGATCTGGAAGCAGCCATCATGCGCTGGGCCATGGATGAGGCTGTCAAATTTGGCACGGACCAAGCGAAAGATGCAGCCACTGCGGCATGTAAAGCGGGGGCGCAAGGTGGCGGCTGACAAGAGGTAGCAGAGCAATGTGCAGACTCCGCAGGCCGGGAGTAAAATTTCGCGAGAAATCATTCTGTAGCCACTGGAGGGCGTCATATTCAATCACTGTTGGCTTTGCCTGCCAAGAGGGTCCTGGCTGCCACCTGTTCCGATAAGAAAACCGGCGTGTCAGCGGAATTCGCGTGCGGCCGATCACCAGAGATATTTATAATCCGAATTCAGCGTCTCGCACTGGCTGATATTGTTATTTGCAACACGCATGATCGGCATACTTCCCTGGCTTTCGATCGATGGAATGTCATATTCGACCCGGTAACGTTGGGTCAGATGCCCATGCCGTGGCCAGGGGCGTGTTCGGCGGTGGCCTGCCGCGGGACACGATCGTGCTCGGCGCCGGCGGCGGCGCGGCGATCATCGCGCTCGACAAGTGGCTGCAACACCGGCGCAGCGATCGCCGACCATCCGTTCGGCGGCTGGCCAGGTTTGCTGGTCGCGACTCTGATCCTGTGGGGCCTGCACCGCGTCGCGATCAGGCGCTGAAGGCGACAACGACTGGACACAAATTTCACTCTGACCCCAAATATCGCCAGGCCATTGAACACATCGTCACCTAAGGGGTAAGATAAGAGTATGTTGTTATAATCGTCGTAAACTCTTCTTTGTTTCCGCATATTCGGGCTGTCGTTGCCCATCTTTGAGACGGGGCTTTCATGATCTGGGTCTGGTTAGGATTCATCGCGTTCGTCCTGCTGATGCTGGCACTGGACCTGGGCGTATTCCATCGTAAGGCCACGGTCATCAGTGTCCGGGAGGCTTTGGGCTGGTCGGGTGTCTGGATAACCATGGGCCTCTGCTTCGCGGTGTTCGTGTATTTCGCCTACAGCGGCCAGTGGCTGGGCCTCGGAACGTTACCTGATCCGGTCGATGGCCTCATTAACACTGGAGCAATGGCCACAGAGAAGTACTTGACTGGCTATGTGGTGGAAAAATCACTGAGCGTCGACAACATTTTTGTCATCGCAATGATCTTTGGCGCTTTTGCTGTGCCGCCCATGTACCAGCACAGGGTGCTCTTCTGGGGCATTCTTGGCGCGCTGGTCATGCGCGGTGCGATGATTTTCCTCGGCGCTGCGCTGATTACGAAGTACCACTGGATACTGTATATCTTCGCCGCTTTCCTGATTTTTACGGCGATCAAGATGTTGTTCCTCAATACGGAGGAATCGGACCCGAGCAATAACGTTGTGTTGCGATGGACGCGGCGCTTTGTGCCGGTGACCGACCGTTTTCATGGCCAGCGTTTTTATGTTCGCGCCGGCACTCCGGAGTCGCGTGAGAGCGAGACACCAGGCGCACCCGTACTGCGCGACGAGGCTGTGGAAAAAGTACCACCGGGAACACTACTCCTTACGCCACTTGCGCTGGCGCTTATCATGGTTGAAACCACAGACCTGATATTCGCCGTCGATTCCATTCCCGCAATATTTGGTATTACCGGTGATCCCTTTCTGGTCTTCACCAGCAATGTGTTTGCGATTCTCGGCCTGCGCTCGCTATACTTTGCGCTGGCCGGGATGATATCCAAGTTCCGCTATCTCAAGGTATCCCTGGCCCTGGTCCTGCTGGTCGTCGGCATCAAGATGCTTACTGCTGAATGGCTGAAGTATCACCTCGGTGGTCACTTCAACCTCTACCTGCTACTGGTGATTGTCTCGATTCTCGCGGTGGGCGTGGTAGGTTCAATGTGGGCGGACCGGCAGGAAAAGCATCGCTCACCCAGCCCATGATGGGGCAGCGAACGAATAGGGTTTCACCCGCTTTCTTCGCATAATCTCGAACACTGGCTTGAAACACGGAAAGGGACGCGGGCTTCCTTCAGGCTGGTGTTCGAAGCGAATGCATAAGGCACCCCAATTTTCCGGTGGATTCCCGTATTATCCGGCCACGCAGAAAATTCCGAGGACCTGCCATGAACGAAAAAGCATGCTGGAAAGACATCTTTGCATTCGGTGGGGCCATCATGGCCTTCGTCATAGGGGCAGGCTTTGCCACCGGCCAGGAAGTCATGCAGTTCTTCACACATTTGGGGCTTTGGCGCAGCCTGGGCGCTGGTG
>JANOGQ010000129.1:0-3105 GCA_031406105.1 Lysobacterales bacterium
CCCAGCGAGGCCAAATTGACAGTGTTTTCAGCGGAGGACTCTTTGCGGCAAGCTCTGCAGGCTCTGGACCCGGATCAGCTCAGTCCACGCGAAGCGCTGGAGATGCTGTATAAACTGAAAGCATTGTAGATTCTTTCAAAGTGAGCTTTCAGAGTGGACCGGCAAAGTGGGCCGGCAAAGTGGGTTTTGGGAATTCAGACGCAGGTTAAAGGCAACCGAGGTTTGTTCAGGGATGAATCAATCAGAGCTTCCTGAAATTGATGATCTGCCGCCTTTGTCGTTTATCGGGACGACCACCCGCCTGTGTTCCAGCCTCACGCTCCAACCTGCGCGTTTCTGCCGCGGCAGCTCTTGATGCAACACTGGCCGGATCTTCCACAAACCGCTTGGCAGCCAGCTCAGCAGAAACGCGACGATCTGCAATATCTTCCACCTGAATCAGCCAGCGCTGCTCGCCCCGTTGAACAAGCAACTGGTCTCCCGGTTCCACCTTGCGCCCTGGTTTGACCGAATGACCATTTAACTCCACTTTACCGCCAGCCACTGCGTCCCTGGCCAGAGCGCGCGTTTTGAAGAATCGTGCAGCCCACAGCCATTTATCGATGCGGCAGCCTTCGTTCAATCGCTACTCTCAGGAAGCCAGCCGCTGTTCAACCAGCATGGCATTGATGCGGCGCACGAATCCGGCCGGGTCCGGTAAAACACCACCTTCGGCCAGCATGGCCTGCTCGAACAATAACTGGGCCAGAGAACCAAAACGCTGTGGATCGGATTCTTCCGACAATTGTTGCACCAAGGGATGGCCTGGATTCAGCTCCAGTGCTGGCTGTG
Organism: Lysobacterales bacterium; assembly: GCA_031406105.1. Classification (GTDB taxonomy): domain Bacteria; phylum Pseudomonadota; class Gammaproteobacteria; order Xanthomonadales; family SZUA-36; genus JAWXBM01. The sequence continues at coordinate 832 of JANOGQ010000129.1, forward strand.
ACTGCGGAACTTCCTGCCCTGCCTGGCGCAACATCTGCTGCAAATGCAGGGCCATCTCCTGTTCATCCAGTACCAGGCAAGCGGCCGAGTCAGTCAGCCTGTGGCTGCTGCGTACTTCGCTGACCTGCTCAGCCAGCACTTCACCAACCCGTTTGAGCAATGCCCGGTCCAGATCTGCGACCGCAGAATCATCCGCCACATCGCTGTTGACTGCTGCGAGATCAATGGCACCTTTTGCAACGGACTTGAATGGCTTGCCATCAAAGTCGTGGAGATAGGACATCATCCACTCATCGATGCGATCTGAAAGCAACAACACCTCTATTCCTTTGCGCCGGAATACTTCCAGATGCGGGCTGTTGCGCGCGGCTTTGTCGTGTTCGGCGGTGATGTAGTAAATTTCCTGCTGGCCATCCTTCATGCGATCCACATAGGCAAGCAGATCGGTCAACTCGCCTGCCATTTCATTATGAGTTGAAGCCAGGCGCATTAATTTCAGTATGCGCTCGCGATTGCCCATGTCCTCGACCACACCTTCCTTGATCACGTGGCCAAACTGTTTCCAGAATTGCAAGTAATCCTGCTTCCTGTCGTTCGCCAGCTTATCGAGCATATCCAGGCTGCGACGTACAACGGCTGCACGGATTTTACTGAGCAGATCATTTTCCTGCAACAGTTCGCGTGATACGTTCAATGGCAGATCCTGCGAATCCACCACACCGCGAATGAATCGCAGGTAATGCGGTAGCAGAGCTTGAGCGGCGTCCATGATAAACACGCGATTGACGTAGAGCTTCAGGCCTTGACGTTCATCGCGCTGCATCATCAGATCCAGGGGAGCTTTGCTCGGCACGAACAGCAAGGTGGTGTAATTCTGTGTTCCTTCAACCTTGTTGTGTGACCAGCAAGCGGCATCCTCGCTATCGTGAGCAACATGCTGGTAATAAGCCTGATACTCCTCGTCATTGATTTCAGCTTTGGGTCTTGCCCATAGCGCAGTGGCTTTATTGATCTGCTGCCATTCGGATTCTGTTTCGCCCTCTTTGTTCTTTTTGTTGCTGAGCAAGCGGATGGGAAACGCAATGTGATCGGAGTAGCGACCTACCAGTGAACGAACGGTCCACTGCTGCAGGAAGTCTTTCTCGGCATCCTTCAGTTGCAGAATAACGGAAGTACCACTTTGCTCGAGCGGAGTGGATTCGATGGAGAATTCACCATCGCCCCCGGACTGCCAGCGCACGCCCTGTTCTGCTGGACTGCCAGCCTTCCGGGTCAGTAAAATGACCTTGTCCGCCACGATAAAAGCTGAGTAAAAACCAACCCCAAACTGGCCAATCAATTGCGAGACAGCCTTTTCCTGCTCACCCATCTGCTCGATGAACTTGCGCGTACCGGAACGGGCGATGGTGCCAATATTTTCCATCACCTCATCAAAAGACATGCCGATGCCATTGTCCCGTATGGTTAAAGTGCCGGCTTCTGCATCAGCCTCGATTTCAATCTTCAACTCACCCTGCTGGTCCAGCAGATCTTTATCCTGCAGGGCAGCAAAACGCAGTCTGTCCAGTGCGTCCGAAGCATTCGATATCAGTTCTCGCAGGAAAATTTCCTTATTGGAATACAGGGAATGAATCATCAACTGCAGAACCTGGCGGGTTTCTGCCTGGAAAGCATGCACCTGCGCAGTGCCTGCCTGAGCCTTCTGTGCAGCTTTGGTGGATTTTTTACTCATGTTGCATCAACCGGGTAATGAACGATGCACATCAGATGAGGTTTTTTTCCACGCTTTCAAGCGATAAGCCGAATCGGTGTGGCAAATTGCCGGCTTCGTGTGCGCAAAGTCAACTGAACAGTGTTGGCAACATAGCTGTCGATTGTCCGGCACAGGTGCAAAAAAAAACCCGCCTGAAGCGGGTTTCTTTTATTGCTGAAGATAAGCCAGTTATCAGTTGAGCTTTTCCTTGATTCTTGCTGCCTTGCCTTCCAGATCACGCAGGAAGTACAGCTTGGCGCGGCGCACATCTCCACGACGCTTTACGGTTATAGAATCAATCAAGGGACTGTAAGTCTGGAAAACTCGCTCGACCCCAGTTCCATGAGAGATTTTGCGGACGGTAAAAGCAGAGTTCAGGCCACGATTGGTGATCGCAATAACCACGCCTTCAAAAGCCTGCAAACGCTCGCGATTGCCTTCTTTAACCTTCACGCTGACCGTAACGGTATCGCCAGGAGCGAACTCCGGTATCTCGCGGTTCATTTGTTCCGAGTTGATCT
>JANOGQ010000476.1:0-7554 GCA_031406105.1 Lysobacterales bacterium
GGCCGGATTTACGCAAATGTTCAATGGCGATATCCAGGTCACCGTTGGTTTCTACCAGGGCTTTCTTGCACTCCATCATGCCGGCGCCGGTGCGCTCACGTAATTCTTTTACCAATGCAGCAGTCACTGCCATGGGACTTACCTCGCTATTTCATTTTTCATTGCACCACAGGCCCGGGCCTGCGGTTTGATCAGGGTTCTGAGCGCTCAGCCTATTCAGCTTCCTGCTTGGCGGCGGTTTTTTTCTTACTCACTTTCTTTTTTACTACGTCCTTCGCTACAGCCGCTTCAGTTGTTTCTTCTGTTGCAACAAGGACTTCTTCAGCAATAGCCTCAACAGGCTCGGCTTCTTCGGTTTCTGCTGTTTCGTCGAAAGCTTCACCAGTTGGTGCTTTACGGGCTACGACTTTCCTGGCAACTTTTTTCTTGGTAGTGGCTTTGCGGACATCGGCTTTGGGCTTATCTGCTTTGGCCTTAATCGGATTGCCATCTTCATCCAGCTCGACAAACTCTTCCTGAGATTCAACCACTGGTGCTGAAGCGCGACCCTCCAGTACCGATTCGGCAGCAATCTGGGTGTACAGACGAATGGAACGGATGGCATCGTCATTTCCGGGAATCATGTAATCCACACCATCCGGAGAGCAATTGGTATCAACCACAGCGATAACCGGAATACCCAGTGTGCGCGCTTCCTTGATTGCGATATCTTCATGGCTGACGTCGATCACGAATAAGGCATCTGGCAGGCCCTTCATATCCTTGATGCCACCCAGGCTTTTCTGTAGTTTTTCTTTTTCACGGGTCAATTGCAGGACTACTTTCTTGACCAGGTGGCCGAATCCGTCGTTTGCACTCATTTCTTCCAGCGTTTTCAGGCGCTTGACCGAAGCTTTAATGGTGCGGAAGTTGGTGAGCATACCGCCCAGCCAACGATGTGATACGTAAGGCATGCCACATTTCGTAGCTGCTTCAGCAATGGCTGCGCCAGCGGCGCGCTTGGTGCCGACGAACATGATGGTTCCGCGGCGCGAGGCGATCTTGCTGACGAAGTTCATAGCATCATTCAACAGAGGCAAGGTTGCCTCCAGATTGATAATGTGGATTTTGCCGCGGGCCCCGAAGATGTAGGGAGCCATTTTGGGATTCCAGTAACGGGTCTGATGACCGAAGTGCACGCCTGCTTCAAGCATTTCGCGCATGGTTACGTTTGCCATAGTTTTTTGTTTCCTATAAACATAAGGAATGCAGCAACGCCAACAACTGCAGGCTGCCGGATTCCGGGGTTGTTCCTCCACCCACCCGTTGCAGAGACCTCCTTGTAAACGGAGGCACCCCTCTGAACCGTTGCGGTGCGTGTGCGTATTTGACGTGAAGCCAGTTGCCTGTCACGCCGGTTTTCTCAATGGCCGGTACTAAGACCAAAAAAGCCGGCAAAATGTAGCAGAAGCGGGCGCCTGGAGCAAGCTCGTTAGAAAGTTAATGAAGAATAAGGGGGCGACAATCTGAAATTTGTTGTTTGATCCGGTGGCCTTGCGAGTTGGTCGTTAAAGTGACAATTTTTGGCACATTGTGCGCTGAAACTCCACCACGAAGTTCTGATTCCAAAAAATGCCAAAGCTCATAATAGTGAATAAATTCAGCCAGAAACAGGATCAATGTTGGTGCATTCAAGTTCTGGTATGAACCTTGCATAAACCTTTGCACCACCGGTAATCCACCCTCGGTCGTTGCCGGTGACAGCGCCAAAGGATTTGGCTTCAGCAACAGTGATTTGACATGGAGGTCATCACCATGAATTCCTCTTTCCGCAGTTTTCTTCCCTCGGCGACTTTGCCGCGCATTGGCTATCTGAAAAATCAACTCCGGGATTTGTTGCAGATCAACGGCAACGGCACGGGCTAGTTGGTCCGGGATTTTTTCTTCGCCTGCGGCTTGTTGCCGCATCAACAGGCTCCTCTGGTTCGTCACTCCGCACATCCCTGTGCCGACGAACCTCCAGCGAGACGTTCTGGATATTCCTTCTTCCAGAGCGTAGGGCCGGAAGTGCTGCTACTTCCGGCCCATTTTTTCCGGTGATGTGTAATTTGCTGTGTTTGGCAGGTTTCAAAATTCCTGAGTGCCGGAAACTTTCCAGAGAACACTCTGACGGTTTTCGCAGCGCCTCTGTTTTACGAATTCGGTAACAATTATTCCGCTTTCAATTGTTCTGTTTCATCCAGGTTAATCGCAGCCAGGTGCAAGCGATCCAGCAATTTCAGCAAGGTTTGCACTTCTGCGGCCGTCAAACCCGCCAGTAAAGCCTGTTCGTAGTGTCGCGCCCGAGGAACAATTGCCTCAAACATGGCTCGGCCACTTTCCTCCGTGAGTTCCAGGTGCCGGCGACGACGGTCCGTCCCATGAGTGATGCGTTTCAAAATGCCCCTTTCCAGCAAACGCTTGACAGCTCGAGACACGGCCACTTTATCCATTACCGTGCGTTCAACCACCTGACTGGCTGTCAGCCCGGGGTATCGACCCAATACCGCGATGATGCGCCACTCAATCACCGTCAGGTCGTGATTCTGTTGGTAGATATGCGCAATGCCCTGGCTGACGGTATTGCTGACTACCGAAAGTTGGTAGGGGAGAAAGTGTTCAAGGTCAAAATGGGTCTGCGTCATGATGGGTGATTTTGGGCTCATTTTTATAGGCTACCAGAAGGTCGCTTGAAAATAGTTGCATGTGAAACTAACATGATGTCCTTGCTCGATGACTATGCCCTAACGCTGCAGCCGGGAGTATGAAATCCATGAATGATCAAACAGACAACCCACTGGGCTTGAAAGGTTTTGAATTTGCCGAGTTTGCTGCACCGGACGCATCTGTGTTGCACCAATTGTTTGGCCAAATGGGCTTTCAGGCCATCGGTCATCATGCCAGCCGCAAAATCACTTTTTATCGTCAGGGTGGAATCAATTTTCTGGTCAATGAAGAACCCGACTCCTTCGCCAGTGAGTTTGCGGCTGTACACGGGCCATCTTGCGTTGGCTTTGCCTTGCTGGTCAGCGATGCCCAGCAGGCGTTCGGAAGCGTTGTGGCCAAGGGGGCCAAAGACTACAGACAGATTGCAGGTAGCGCCATGGATGGTCCAAAAATCGAGGGCATAGGTGGTTCAGTGCTGTATCTGGTGGATACCCAAAACGGTAGCCCCTTCAATGCAGAATACCTACCCCTCGAGGGGGCAGACATGAATCCGCTTGGGTATGGGCTGGGATATATAGACCACCTCACCCATAACGTCTATGAAGGCAACATGGACCAGTGGGCGGATTTTTACAGCCGCTATTTCAATTTTTACCAGGCCAGGTATTTCGATATCCGCGGCCAGCAGACAGGCCTGCGCTCGCGCGCCATGACTGCGCCGAACGGAATGATCAGCATTCCCATCAATGAGTCATCCGAGTCCAACAGCCAGATCAACGAATACCTGCAGCAGTACCGGGGTGAAGGCGTACAGCATATCGCCCTGTATACCCAGGATATCTACCAGAGCATAGAAGCCATGCATGCAGCTGGTGTTGAGTTCCTGAAAACTCCGGATACTTATTACGAGCTGATCAATCACCGCGTACCTGAACACGAGGAAGATGTGGCCCGTATGCAGAAAAATGGCATATTGCTGGATGCTGACAATGAAACCGGCAAGAAGCAGTTGCTGCAGATTTTTACCCAGACAGCCATTGGCCCGATCTTTTTTGAGATCATACAGCGCAAAGGAAATACCGGCTTCGGCGAAGGCAATTTCCAGGCCCTGTTTGATTCCATAGAACTCGATCAGGTCAGGCGTGGTGTACTCTGAACTGAACAGATCACGATGAGCATGCGGAGCAGGTCATGAGCAAAAAGTGGATATCCCATCCCCGGATTGAAGGTGAAACTTCGCGCCAGGCTCACTGCGACTTACCGCAAGGAAGTTTCGAACGCGAGATTGGCAAAGAAGGCTTTTTTGGCCCGGCCACGCATATGTATCATCGCCATCCGCCTACCGCCTGGGTCCGCATGGAAGGTGAGCTGCGGCCGCGCGCATTTGATACCACGCATTGGTCGAACTTTGGTTCTTCGCCCTGGGATGCCCGGGGCTTGTTAGCCAATACTCAGGTGAAATTTCGTATCTGGGAAATGCCGGCCAACATGGATCACCTGGTGCGCAATGCCGATGGTGATGAATTGCTGTTCATCCACTCCGGTGCTGGCCATCTGTACTGTGATTATGGGCATCTGGAATTCCGTGACGGCGATTACATCATGCTGCCGCGCAGCACCATGTGGCGGATGGAGAGCGCTGCGGCGGTCAGCATGCTATTGATCGAGGCTACGAATTCATCCTACATGCTGCCGGACAAAGGTCTGCTGGGGCCCAATGCCATTTTTGATGAAGCGATGCTGGATGTGCCGCGCATCGATGAAGCCTTTCTGGCACAGCAGGATGAGCTCGAGTGGGAGGTGCGCGTTAAAAGTCGGGGACAGATCAGCCGGATTACATTTCCTTTCAACCCGCTGGATGCCCGTGGCTGGAAAGGTGATTTGTGCCCGGTGCGCATCAACTGGCGCGACATCAGGCCACTGATGAGTCATCGTTACCATTTGCCGCCCTCGGCTCACACCACCTTCCTCGCCAACCGATTCGTGGTCTGCACGTTTGTGCCGCGGCCGTTTGAATCGGATCCGGCTGCGTTGAAAGTGCCGTTTTTCCATAACAACGATGATTATGATGAAGTTATCTTTTATCATAAAGGGGAGTTTTTCAGCCGCGACAACATTCATCCCGGCATGGTCAGCTGGCATCCGGTAGGCTTCACCCACGGGCCACACCCCAAGGCGTTGCAGAATGCCTTTACACCTAAAGCATCTGCCACCGATGAAGTGGCCGTCATGATTGATACGCGCGATGTGCTTGAGCTGGACCCTCTGGCCGAAGCCATTGAATGGGATGGCTACGTGAACTCCTGGCAGACCCAAAAGCCCTGAGCCCTGATCGAAAACAAACGGACTGAATTTTATGAAACTGGCAAGCCTCAAAGCAGGTGGCCGCGATGGCACTTTGATCGTTGTTAAACGCGATCTCAGCGCTTTTGTTCCGGCCCAGGGAATCGCGCAAACCCTGCAGCAAGCTCTGGATAACTGGCATTCCATAGCGCCGCGCCTCAATGCACTGTCCGGGGAGCTGAATGATGGCGCGCGCCTTGACTCGCAGCCATTGAATCTGCTGGACCTGGCTGCACCGTTTCCCCGTGCTTATGAGTTTGTCGATGGCAGCGCTTACCTGCCGCATGTGGAGCGTGTGCGTAAAGCCCGTGGCGCAGAAGTGCCTGCTTCGTTTTATAAAGATCCTTTGATGTATCAGGCCACCTCGGCCGGTTTTCTTGCGCCACATGATCCGGTTATTGTTGCCAGTGAGGAATACGGCATCGACTTTGAGGCCGAAGTTATCGTGGTTACCGATGATGTCGATATGGGTATCAGTGCCGGGCAGGCAGCGCAGCATATCCAATTGATCGGCCTGATCAATGATGTCAGTTTGCGTAACCTGATACCCAATGAATTGGCCAAAGGTTTTGGCTTTCTGCAATCCAAACCACGTTCAGCGCTTTCACCTGTCCTGGTAACGGCTGATGAACTGGGTGAGACCTGGCAAGACAGCAAGCTCTGCTTGCCCTTGCGATCCAGCATCAACGGTAAGTTGTTTGGCTGGCCTGAAGCGGGTAATGACATGCAATTCAGCTTTGCCGAACTGATCGCTCATGCTGCCCATACGCGGCCCCTGGTAGCGGGCACCCTGGTCGGTTCCGGCACTATCGCTAATCAGGACCGTTCAGTGGGTGCTTCGTGTCTGGCCGAAAAGCGCGTGTTGGAAGTGATCGAAAAAGGTGCAGCCGAAACACCCTTCCTGCGCTTTGGCGATCGGGTAAAAATCGAGATGCTGGACAGCAATGGTGCCAGCATTTTCGGCTCTATTGAACAGACCATTATCAAGGCCGGCATCAAGACCGGGGTTTAAACCTGCGGCGCGCTTGTTCATACTTAGCATCCAAACCCTGTCTGCACGAGAATGATATGCCCAGATTGCCAGTAGTAACCCGGATCAGCACCTTCGACAAGTTCCGACTCCCCCTAGCATTTCTGATCTGTGCAGTGCTGCTGCACGCTTGCGCCACGCCCAAACCCTCTGAAGACCTGTTCATTTCTGCGGAAAGAGCCATCGACGCGGCTATGCAGGCCGGTGCGGAACAACATGCGCCAGTGGAATTGAGGTTTGCCCGTGAGAAGCTGGCGGAAGCCCGCAAGGGAATTGAATACAAGCAGTCTGACAAGTCCTTCCTCCTGATCGATCAATCTGAAATCAATTCAGAACTGGCTATAGAAAAAGCCAAGGAAGCCAAAGTTCGAGCCACCCTGGCAGAGCAAATCAAGCAAAATGAGGTGCTCGCGGAAGACTTTGAGCGTACTTATGGAGGCAGGCCCTGATGCGCAAAGCTCAGTTAAAAGCATTGGTTTGCCTGCTTCTGCTCTTGCTGTTGAGTGCTTGCCAGTCCGCCCCCAAAAAAGACCTGGCCCTGGAACGTATTCGCAGCCAGCTGAACGAGCTGCAATCTGATGAGGCTTTGTCAGGCTATGCGTCGCTGGCGCTGAGTGAAGCGGAACGTGCTACCCGCGCCGCAGAAAATGCCACTGGCAATGAAACCCAGCGGAACCACCTGAACTATATGGCGGACAGGCGTATCCAGATTGCCCGCGCTGCGGCGCAGCGCGAAAAAATGGAAAACGAGCTGGAGCAACTGCGGCTGGAACACAGCCGACTGCTGGTCCGGGCCAGCCAGCTGGAAGCGGATAACGCCCGTCAGGAAGCTGACCAGGCCCGCATGATGTCGCAAGCCACCGCTGAAGATGCAGAAACCGCCCGAATGGAAGCGGAAAGTGCCATGACCCGGGAAGAGCAATCGGCACTTTCAGCCCAACGTGCCCGTGAAGAAGCAACGCAAGCCAAAGCGCTTGCTGAAAGCAGCGCGCTGGCTGCCAGCCTGGCCAAGAAAGAGGCAAACCTGGCCAGTGAACAGGCGCAGTCGCTGCGTCGGCAGCTGGAAAATCTGCAACTGCGCCAGACCGAAAGCGGAGTGGTTGTAACGCTGGGTGATGTTCTGTTCGAAACCGGGCAAACCGAACTGAAGCTGGATACTGAGGCCGGCCTGGTTGAAGTTGTTGACTTGTTGCAAAGCGAACCGGACAAGAAAATCCGTATAGAAGGGCATTCTGATGGCGTAGGCGAAGCCAGCACCAATTTAAGTTTGTCCCAGCAGCGTGCCGATGCGGTGTTAGCCACTCTGGTTAGCCTGGGAGTTGATGCTACGCGAATTACCTCTGTGGGCATGGGTGAAGATTTTCCGATTGCCAGCAACGACACGCCGGAAGGGCGAAGCCTGAACCGCCGGGTAGATGTGATTTTGCTGGATGATTGATTGGAGCTGGCCGGAAAATCCGTCTCCGCAATAACAAGCATGAAGATAATTTCGCCTG
>JANOGQ010000221.1:0-1687 GCA_031406105.1 Lysobacterales bacterium
GCGGTGACAACCCAACGCGCTTGGCCAAAGCCTACAAAAATCGCATCAGCCATGTACACTGCAAGGACGTGCGCTTGGCCGTGAAAGCCGAGTCCGACACCCAATGCCCAGGCGCGCAACTGGCAGTTCAGCGATGAGAGTTACTCCGACGATGACGTGGCTAATCCCTCCATTGAGGGACGCATTCGCAAGATGGATTGTGGCCAGATCACCGATGGTGCGGCCAGCGTGATTCTGGCCAGCGAAAAAGCCGCCGCTGAATATGCCAAAGCCAATGGCCTGGGCCTGGCCGATGTGCCGCGCATCAAGGGTTGGGGGCATCGTTCATCAACCCTGCTGCTGGATCGTAAATTCGAGCTGAGCGCCGACCAGCCGCTGGTGTTCCCACATGCCGCTGCAACCCTCAACGATGCCTTGCATCGTGCCGGTATGGACAAGATCACGGATGTGGGCGGGCTGGAAACCCATGATTGCTTCACCGTAACCGAATACATGGCCATCGACCACAGTGGCTTAACTGCTCCCGGCGAAAGCTGGCAGGCCATTGAAGCAGGCCGCATCAGCCGGGATGGCGACTTTCCGATCAACCCCAGTGGTGGCCTGATGGGCTTGGGCCATCCAGTGGGTGCTACCGGTGTGCGCATGGTGCTGGATTGCGCCAAACAAGTGACTGGCCAGGCGGGCGACTACCAGCTGGACGGTGTTGAAAACATGATCACCTTCAACCTCGGTGGCAGTGCTACTACCTGTGTCAGCTTTGTAGTGGGAGTGGATTGATGGCCGGCGGAAACACTGCCTATATCTACGACGCTATCCGTTCACCGCGTGCCCGCGCCAAGGAGAATGGCGGCCTGCATGCGCTTACCCCGCTGGACCTGCTGAAGAAACTCTACCAAGCCGTCGCCTCGCGCAACAGTCTCGATGTTGATGCAGTAAGTGAAGTGGTGCTGGGTTGCGTGACCCAGTATGGCGAGCAGGCCGGCAATATTGCCAAAACGTCCAGTCTGTATGCCGGCTGGCCTGCACACCTCTCCGGCATCACTGTAAATCGCTTCTGTTCTTCAGGACTCGATGCCGTGAATTTTGCGGCGCTTAAAGTCATGGCCGGGCAGGATACGCTCACGATTGGCGGTGGCATCGAGATGATGTCACGCGCACCGATGATGTCGGACAAGCCCGTGACCTTCATGGACATACCCACCGCCATCAAGGCGCGCATCCTGATGATGGGCAGCGGCGCTGATCTCATCGCATCACTCTACGATGTAAGCCGCGAGCAGGCCGACAACATTGCTTACCAGAGCCAGCAGCGCGCTGATCGTGCGCGCAGCAATGGCTGGTTCACCTCCATCGTGCCCATTCATGATGAGAAGAAAGGCGTGAACTGCTTGGCGGATGAATGCATTCGCGCCAATGTAACGCCCGAATCGCTGGCTGCCATGGAGCCTTCATTTGCTGGCATTGGTGCACAGGGTGTTGATGCTATGCAGTTGAAAGCCCACCCGGAATTGAAGGAAATCCGGCACATTCATACCGCCGGCAATTCACCGGCCATGGCCGATGCTGCGTCCATGGTGCTGGTGGGCAACGAAGCCGCAGCAGCACATCTCGGCGGCTCACCCCGGGCGCGCATCGTGTCAGCCACCAACACCGGTGATGATCCCATGATGGTGCTCTCCGGCGCGGT
>JANOGQ010000487.1:0-4478 GCA_031406105.1 Lysobacterales bacterium
CGCCGGATTGAGAAAGCGAAGATCCAGCAAAGTCTGCTCCAGATGTTGGTAGAAGCGCTCCATCTGCAATCCATCCACCGGCTGCCAATCCGGAGCTGCTGGTGAATCGGCCTGCTGCACACCCCTGCCGCTGATGACCGCCATGCGCATCTCATAGCTGAGCACTTGCACGGCCTGGGCCAGGTTCAGCGATGCATACTCCGGATTGGCATCTATATGCACCAGCCAGTTGCATCGCTGCATTTCTTCATTGGTGAGGCCGTAACGCTCACGGCCGAATAACAATGCCACTTCGTGTTGGGGCAACTCGGCCGCAGCCTGTCGCGCAGCGGTGCGGGCATCGAGTTGCGGCATGGCAAGGCTGCGTATCCTGGCACTGGTACCCAGGATAAGCCCGCAGTTTTGCAATGCACCATCCAGTGAGTCGTGAACCCGCGCATGCTGCAATAGATCATCTGCTCCAGAGGCTAGTGCTGTCGCATCAGCATCGGGAAATCTGCTGGGCGTGACCAGGTGCAACTTGCTCAAACCCATCACTTTCATAGCGCGGGCTGTTGCCCCAATATTTCCAGGATGGGTTGTGTTGATCAGCACCACCCGGATGCGGCTCAGCAAATCACCGGTATTCTGCGGCATAGGGTCGCCGCTTCTGGTATTCTCTGCCGTCCTTTTCTTCATCATTCAACCATCATGACTCATTCGGTAGTTAACGTTGCCATCAGTGCTGCCCAGGCCGCTGGTGAAATCATGCGTCGTCACTTTCAGAAAGTGGAATCCATTCCTGTGACGCGCAAAGCCCGACATGACTACGTCACTGAAGTGGATCATGCCTGTGAGGAAGAGATTGTACGGGAAATCAAACGCTACTTCCCTGACCAGGCTTTCCTTTGTGAAGAGAGTGGTGAATCTGGCAGCGGTGATATCGTCTGGGTGATTGATCCCCTCGATGGCACCAGTAACTACCTCCGTGGTCTGCCACATTTTGCTGTATCAATCGCGCAGCAGGTTAAAGGCCGCTCTGAACATGCCGTGGTCTACGACCCTATGCGTGACGAGTTGTTCACGGCCAGTCGCGGTGGTGGTGCCTATCTGAATAATCGTCGTATCCGCGTGTCACCACGTATTGATCTTGAAGGTGCGGTGTTGGCAACAGCGTTTCCGTTTCGCCAAAGAAACAAGATGCAGGCCTTTGGCCGAGTGTTCCAGGCGGTGTTCGAAAAAGTTGAAGACTTTCGACGCGCAGGCACTGCCAGCCTTGATCTGACTTGGGTTGCGGCCGGCAGACTGGATGGCTATTTTGAAATTGGCCTGAAGCCATGGGATGTTGCAGCAGGTGCCTTGATCGTTCGTGAAGCGGGTGGTGTGGTGCTCGACTTCAAAGGAAATGATGACGTGGAAAATTCTGCAAGCCTGGTTGCAGCACCTTATAAACTCATGACGCCTTTGCGACAGATCATAGAGAAACATTGGCGCTAATCATTGCTGAAAAAGTTTTGCAATGAGTACCCGACTGACAAACTGCAAACACTTCTCTGTGTAAAACACGCTCTTCTTTTTCTGGTTTTCTTACAAACTATTTTTTGTTTGCGATTTTTTTTGAAATATTTATTTTCAAAAAAGTGACATGAACTGTTGCACGAAAGTTTGCGAAGTTTATAATCACGCTGTGGTCCAAGCTCCAAACGCTTATTCAGGTCAGACGTTGTGGTAGTACATGACCAGAAAAAAAGAGTAGGGAGTCGGACTACAAAGACCAGGGATCGCAAATGACCAATAGGGAATCGAAACTGGTCTCCACAACTACCCGACCGGAGAAGGAGTGAAACATGGCTACGAAGAAAGCATCAGGAAAGAAAGCAGCGGCTAAGAAAGCGCCTGCCAAGAAGGTTGCAGCTAAGAAAGCACCAGTGAAGAAAGCTGCTGCTAAAAAAGCTCCAGCCAAGAAAGCTGCCGCTAAGAAAGCACCAGCCAAAAAAGCTGCTGCCAAAAAAGCTCCAGCCAAGAAAGCCCCAGCTAAGCGAGCTGCAGCCAAGAAAGCACCAGCCAAAAAGGCCCCGGTGAAGAAAGCTGCCAAGAAGGCTCCGGCAAAGAAAGCCGCAGCCAAGAAGGCTCCTGCCAAGAAAGCTGCTGCTAAGAAAGCACCAGCCAAAAAGGCAGCCAAGAAGAAATAATAGCTCTTCAGGCTTTACTCCGCGCGGCTTAGGCCGCGCGGGGAATTCGAAAAACCCCCCACAGCAGTTCTGTTCTATTCAACTCTGTCTTTGATAACCCAGCCCTGAAAGTTCGCCTTCCAGCAGTGCAACACTCTTCAGCACAGAAAGTATTTCAGTTTCGTTCTTGCGCCACTTGTCGCTGGACGGACTTGTATGCGTATAGCGGGATAGCGGCAGCGGAGCACTCAAACGAGTACGCATGCGTTCATCGATTTCAAAGCCCGTGAAACGACACAACCGTTCAATCGTAGCCTGTGGATCATTAAGTAAGTTTTCGTAACTCACCGCGATCCATCGATCCTGATCCAGACCTTTCAGATCATCCAGGATCGTCCGGTTTGCAGACTGCCACTGGAATGCGCAAATTTCGGCAATGGTTTTGCCATTCATGGCAGACCAGCCAGGCGGCAACAGCAATGACCAGGGTGGACCATTCCAGCCCACTAACCTGGGATAGGTCTTCCAATTGTCAGAGCGCCAGGCTTCCATCATACTGCTGAGGTTGGCTCGCACATCCCGAAACAAATAAATGTACAGGGCGTCCGGGAAGATCCGATCCAGGAATGGAACACGTAAGGCATTCTTCGGTGTCTTTTCCAGAAATCGCAATCGGGCCAAATGCTGGTTCCTGAAAAACTCCTTGCCATCCCGGTTACGCAGCAATCGCGCGAAGCGTCGCTGCATGAGATTCACAACCTGGTCAGTGGCATGCTCTCCAGTCAGCCGATTGGAGCTGATCATTCCGGATCCGGGATTCAAGGCAGATAGACTTTCGATGACCTGGTGACTTTCGCCGCCGATGGTCCAGACATCAACACACTCTGCCAGGGTTTCAAACAACAGGGTACTGCCAGAGCGTGGCGCGGCCAGGATGATAACGGGCCGGTCAAACAGCTTCTTGAAATCAGGCAATCCAGGGCCAAAACGCTGTCCCGAATTCGCTTCGGCATCCTGACCAGGAACTTCAGCCGGCATACTGAATTTCGTTCATGCCGGTCATTTGCTTATGAACGCATGCAACCAAAACTCTGGACAACATGACTTTCTGCGCCACTCGTTCATTGCTGGCAATCATCAGGGGTTTTCGAATGGCCAGCAGTTGCTGCATCATCTGATCGCGCTTTAGCTGGTAGGCATCCCAGTTTTCACGGTTATCTCCATACATTGCCCACAGGCTTTTCCAGTCCTGGCAAAAGGCACGCACGGATGCAATGAATTGCTCGACCAGCTCTTGCGGGTTACGCTCGCCACTTGCCAACAGATCCGCAATCAGGTCTTCGCTCAGCAACTCGACCTCTGCCGGGTGCATGACGTCGGGTGTGTTGAACTGTTCCAGCTGCAGTTGCGGCTCCAGCTTTGCATCGAATTCAATGCGGTGAGATGGACTCTCTGGCTCAGCCAAAGCCTGCGTTGTCATTTTCCAGAACGTGGCAGAACCGAGGGTGTCAGCTACGAGATGTACCCGTAACTCCCGGGTTGGGTTGATCACGTGGTGCAGTTTCCAGTTATCGAACAACCAGGCCTCACCCGCACCCATGTGCACCACCTGGTCATGACAATAAAACATGACTTCTGGAAAAGTGATGATGGGTATGTGGATACGTACCCGCTGGAACCAGTGGTAATTGATGTCGCTGTGGCGCGGCACCTGCTGGCCGCCAGCCAGGCCCATCAGCCGGGAGCGACCGAACACCACCCGGAAATGTGCCAACACCTGGCGCAGATAGGGCGATTGCCGCAGCCAGGGGGTTTCTGCCATGGGGCCAGCGAAAAAATCGTTGGTTTCGCCGTTTACCGAAATCAGCGGAACTGCCGAGTTGCCCTTATAGCTCAAAGGATGGGCTTGCCAGGCTTCGCGCGGAATGGCAGCCACTTCATCGGCCATGCGCTGTGTATCAAACAACCAGGGTAAACGGATGAACTCGCGGGGAAGTTTCATGTTTGAAAGCTCGTCAGTACCTTGATGGCGTAACCGGTGCTACGCCATTGTAACTGAGCTTTGCTGCCAGGACCTTTCGACGCTCCTCAGAGCAACCTGCAGCGATCCTCAGGGGCGGGCGTCTACTTCAGCAGCCCGGGCACCTTCTTTTTCCACCTGCATCAGGTCGTACTTGCTCACACCCAGATACAGCAGGCTGGTGCTGGCTATGTAGATGGAGGAATAGGTGCCCACCACCACACCCACAATCAGGGTGTAGGCAAACGAGTGAATGATCGCCCCGCCAAATATGAAAAGTGCAACCAATACCAATAAGACGGTGAGCG
>JANOGQ010000308.1:0-2465 GCA_031406105.1 Lysobacterales bacterium
GTACAGGCCACCAGCGCGAGCAAGGTAGCGGGCACTATGCGCGTCAGGCGGCGTGGCAGAAACAGCACCAGTGCCAGCGCCAGCAGGCCGATCAGCAGGGCATTAAAATTCGGTTGCAACAGGTCATTGGGTAATACGCTCAGTGCATTGACCACTGATTGCTGGCTGGCATAGCCAAGCAACGGATCCAGCTGCATGATGATGAGGATGCAGCCCACGCCGGTCATAAAGCCGGATATCACCGGGTAAGGCATGAGGTTGATAAAACGGCCGAGGCGAAAATAGCCGAACACGATCTGAAAGGCACCGGCCATCATGACCACTGTGAATGCAACGGAAGGCTGGGCTGCAAACTGGGTAAAAATGGATGCAGATACGATGGTCATCGGTCCCGTCGGGCCAGAGATCTGGCTGGGCGTGCCGCCAAACAAAGCAGCAAACAGTCCGACGCAAATGGCTCCATAGAGGCCGGCGATGGGCCCGGCACCGGCAGCAACGCCAAACGCCAGAGCCAGTGGCAGAGCCACGATGGCGGCTGTCAGGCCACCAAACAGATCGCCCCGCCAATTGTTCAGAGTCAAGCGGTTGGGTGTCAGAAAATGCTTTCTGCTCGCTGGCCGGGAAGGGTTCATGGCGCTGTCCATGGCCTGGCTGATAGCCCGGGTAAGAACCTGAAAAAGTGACCGGGCAGCTGATCGGGAAGATGAAGGCGCATGAGCAGGACAAATTCTAGCCGATTGCCCGCGATAACATCAGTCGCTTTTGCGACCGGCGCTGGCGGAGAGCAGAGCCAGCTTGTCCGCTCTTTTCAACTTCTTGATGGCTGACTCACGTTGGCAAGCCGTGCTGCGCGTATGCCCTGATTCGCTATAAACAATGGCCAATGGCTGACGCCCGTTGAAATACTTGGCGCCCTGGGGATGCTGCAGATGTTCCTGGAAGCGTCGCTCGGGGTCAGTGCTGACGCCGGTGTACAGGGAACCGTCATCGCAGCGAATCATGTAAACCCACCAGTGCATGTTGGAGTTGTCAGTCCAGCGGCGGTTGCCAGTCGATCAGTGCAGGCGTGACACCATCATTGCAGATCCATGCCGTGGCGCGCATTCCCGGCAGCAGGACGCCCGGTAATTGCTCCACCGTTTGCCAGTCTTCCTGGGTGAAAGGCTGTGCCCAGAGCAGATAGTGTTCACTGGCATCCACCTTGTCTGGGTGTTCAATGGTGGTGCTCTCAACCGTCTGTTCATCGGTGTGAATTTCAATCCAGGTCTGGTCGCTTTCACGACGGTAGCCGGTTACCTCGCCGGTCCACGACGTCAGCTGATTGCGATCACAAACGAGTGTGGCAGGCGGCATGATGCGTCCGCCTCGCGCAGCGGGTGCCTGGGAGTGCGCCGAACCCGAACAAGCCATCAGGCTGATGGCGAGAATGACTAACGCAGCGATGGTCGCAGGCGGCAGCGAATGAAGGTGGGAATTCGGATTCATTCGCAGAGCATAACGCGAAAAAACAAAAAGAGGCGCATGGCGCCCCTTTTGGTCCGGAACTTTTGCTGGTTTTATGGCGCGGCGGGTACCCGATATACCGCCCATTGCTCGCGCATACGGGTGTCCTGCCCTGCGCTGTATTCGAACATACAGGAATCATCCGTGTAATCCATGAAGTTTGTTATGGGATCGGGTGCGCCGCCCCGGCAGGAGTCCCTGCCTGTTGGACAGCCATAGGCTGCGCTCCTTTCCGCCGCGGTATCGCTAACGAAATCACCACTGCCGCTACAACCGCCCTGGAAGGTGTGATACAGACCCAGCCAGTGTCCGACTTCGTGCGTTGCGGTGTCGCCTAGGTTGTAAGGCGCTGCGGAACCACCCGGCAAAGAATCCGTAAGAATCACAACCCCATCAGCCAGAGGTTTGGAAGCATACGAGGAGGGGAAAGTCGCCCAGCCCAGCAAGCCACCGCCGATATTGGCGGTGTAAATATTGAGAGTGGCGGCATCGCCGCGCCGCAAGTACGCCTTGGCAGCTGACTCTGCCGTAGAGCCATAGCCCATGTTGTACCAAGTCGAGTTGTTGGTGCGGGTGGTCTGCACAAGATTAAAACTCACATCCGAAGCAGCAAAGGCATCATTCAGTACTGCCATCTGCGCAGCGACTTTGCTATCCGCCAGATTGCCACTGGTGCCGCTGTAAATAACATGAAAGTACACATCAACCACAATAGTGCCAGATGGGGGAGGTGGTGGCGGCGGAGGTGGCGGTGGCTTGCCTTTGGCGGTAGCGGTAGGGGCCCGTTTAGCGGTCAATTGTTTGACGAAGTGCTCCTCGCGCAGCAGCGCTTCGAGTTCGCTGGGGTGCTCTGTTCCACACCGCAGGAACTGGGCACTCGGATTGGCGTTGTCATAAGCGTTCTTTTTCCAGGTGCAATTTAGAATGAAATTGCAACTGCCTCGTGAGAGGAAATAACTAAC
>JANOGQ010000310.1:0-10108 GCA_031406105.1 Lysobacterales bacterium
ACCAGCCGGCCCTTCAGCAGCTGCAGTGGCTGCAACTCCAGGCGCAGTGTGCCGGCACTGACCAGGAGTTGCTGTTCCGGCCAGACTGGATTGAGCAGGCGCAAATCCTTTGCCTCCAGCACACTGTGCCGGCCCCAGTGCACAGCCAGCCCGCCATCCAGTTGCAGCTGCCAGCCGAGGGCGTCTGCCAGCTGTTTCTGTAATTGGCTGGCAACAAATGCTTCGTTCCTGAGCAGGTAGACGACCAATCCCGCAGACAAGGTCAGGGTCAGGGTCAGGATGAGCAACAGTGACAGCAGCAAGCTGCGCAGAACGATCTTCATGGCTGCAAATTAGCACAAGTCACAGGCTGAATCCCTTTTGAGCAAAAACACCTATCCGGCTGGCGCAACTGCGCAAGTCCGTGTAAATTCCGGGGACAACTGGTTTACCTGCTTTGCTTACCAGCCATGCAGACTGAGCGGAGCAATCAAGCCGAAAACGCCGATAACCATGCCCTGATGAAACGCTATTCCGCCCTGAGTCTCGCTGTCAACGCGCTGTCCGGCCAAAAACGCTGGAGCCCGGCGTGGCGCAAGGCCAATCCGCGCCCAAGTTATGATGTGGTCATAGCAGGAGCAGGTGGTCATGGCCTGGCCACAGCCTATTACCTGGCCAGCAAGTATCAGGTGGGCCGTATCGCTGTGCTGGACAAAGGCTATCTGGGTGGTGGTAATAGCGGCCGTAATACGCAGGTTTGTCGTTCCAACTACTTTTATCCGCAAAGCGGTGCCTTTTACGAACATTCCCTGCAGCTCTATGAACAATTGGGTCACAAGCTCAATTTCAACATCATGTTAAGCCAGCGCGGTGTGCTGGAACTGAGTCATAGCCTGGAAGAAATGGAAATGAACCGGCGCTGGGCCAACGCCATGCACATGCATGGTATCGATTCGGAAATCCTGGATCGCGAAGATCTGCAGCGCGAAGTGCCCATTATGAATCTGCAGTGCCGTTTCCCCATACGCGGTGGTTTTATACAGCGTCGCGGCGGAATTTCGCGACATGACGCAGTGGTCTGGGCCTACGCCCGGGCAGCTTCAAGCCATGGGGTCGATATCATCGAATCCTGCGAAGTGACAGGTTTCGAACACTCGGCTGCAGGAATTACTGCGGTCAATACCAGCCGGGGCCGCATCGCAGCGGGCACCGTGGTGTCCTGCGTTGCAGGACACAGCAGCCAGCTGGCGGCTATGGCTGGTTTGCGCTTACCCATCCAAAGCATGGCTTTGCAGGCCATGGTTACCGAGCCGGTCAAGCCGGTACTCGATACGGTGATCGCCTCTGCCGGAGTACATGTTTATCTCAGCCAATCGGATCGTGGCGAAATCGTTATCGGCGGGGGTGCAGATTCGTTCTGTTCGTTTGCGCAGCGCGGTTCGCTGGCTACTACAATTGCCAATGCTGCAGCCACGGTAGAGCTGTTTCCCACCCTCAGCCGCCTGCGCGTGATGCGTCAATGGGCCGGAATTTGCGATATTGCACCCGATGCCAGCCCCATCGTCGGCCGCACCAGTTTGGCCAATTTCTATGTTTCCACCGGCTGGGGTACCGGCGGCTACAAGGCTATTCCTGCCGGCGGCGATACCCTGGCCTGGAGCATCGCCCAAGGTGAGTTGCACCCATTGTTACAACCCTATTCACTGCAACGCTTCAGCACCGGTCACCTGATTGACGAGGCTGCTGCAGCCGGAGTGGCACATTGAGCATAGGCAAGCCGGGCGTATCTCAAGGGGCTGATCGGCCATGCTGATTATCCCCTGCCCCTGGTGCGGGCCACGTGACCTGACGGAGTTTCGCTACGGTGGCGAAGCGGCTGTCAACCGTCCGCTCAGTCCTGAGCATTGCAGTGACGCTGAATGGGCCAACTATCTCTACTACCGCAACAACCTCAAAGGTCCTCAGCTGGAGCGCTGGGTACATGCCTGGGGTTGCCGCCAGTGGTTTGAGTTGCAGCGTGATACCGCCACTCATGCAATCATCGAAACCCGACCCTCTGCTGCGGAGTCGGACAGTCTGCTGGCTGATTCCTCATGAGCCAGGATTATCGTTTGCAGCAGGGTGGACAGATTGATCGTCAGCAAATCCTGAATTTCAGCTTCAACGGGCTGGCCCTGCAGGGCTATGCCGGCGACAGCCTGGCCTCCGCGCTGCTGGCCAACGGCATCCACCACGTGGCGCGCAGCTTCAAATTTCATCGCCCCAGGGGTATTTACAGCGCCGGCGAGGAAGAGCCCAACGCGTTGCTGGAAACAGGTGAAGGTGCGCGGCGCGTGCCCAACAACCGTGCCACCATGGTGCCGCTGCAGGAAGGCCTGACAGCGAAAAGTCAGATAGGCTGGCCCAGCCTTGAGTTCGATCTCGGCCGCAGCCTGGATTTCAGCCACAGGCTCTGGCCAGCAGGTTTTTACAACAAGACTTTCAAATGGCCTTCCTGGCATTTTTGGGAAGGCATGATCCGCCGCATGGCGGGCCTCGGTCGTGCCCCCGATGAAGCAGATCCGGATCATTACGAGCAAACCAATTGCCATTGTGACCTGTTGATTTGCGGTGCTGGCCCAGCCGGGCTGATTGCTGCGCTGGTGGCGGGTCGCAGCGGCCTGCAGGTCATCATCGCCGACCAGGATGAGCAGTTTGGCGGTTCACTGAACTGGGACAGCTGCCTGCTGGATGGAAGCCCGGCTGGGGCCTGGCTGGCAACATGCCTGAATGAGCTGCAGGCCTTGCCAAACGTTCTGCTGTTGCCGCGCACGACCGTGAGCGCCAGCTATGACCATCAGGTCGCCACCCTGCTGCAGCGCGGACACAATCCTGCCTGGCGGGAATGCTTATGGACGGTGCGCAGTCGCGCCACCTTGCTGGCCACGGGTGCCATAGAACAAAGCCAGGTTTTTCCAGACAATGACCGACCCGGCATCATGCTGGCTGGTGCAGTGCGACATTATGCCAATCGATATGCCGTCGCAGCCGGCCGCAGAGTTGTCATCAGCACCAACAATGACAGCGCCTACCAGACCGCCTTTGACCTGCGTCATCATGGTATCGAAGTGGCAGCTGTAATAGATCAGCGTCCTGCTGTCCCAGCGGCCATGCTGCAACAGCAGCACGATTTGGGGATAGTGGTTTATCCGGCGGCGCAGATCATCGCCACCTGCGGCAGCAAGCGTTTGCGCGGCCTCTGCATGCAGCAGGCTGGCAAACGCCAGCGCCTGCAGTGCGATGTGCTGGCCGTTTCCGGTGGCTGGGCGCCGCGTTTGCACCTGCTTTGTCATGCCCGCGGCAGCCTGCAGTTCAATACCCAAGGCCAGGCTTTTGTTCCAGGAAAGCTGCCCAGGGGTTTTGCCGTGGCGGGCGGGGCTGCAGGAGACACCACGCTGGCCGAAGTGTTTACACGAACGGAAACCAGCACCATCCGATTGTGCGAATTGCTGGGCGCCAGTGCCCGCCATGTGCATCAACCCCGCGTCAGTCCGGACAATCTGCAAAGCCCCGAAGTCGCAAGCATTCCGTTGCAAGCCAGCCGCAAGCGTCAATGGCTGGACCTGGCCCACGATGTGACGCTGGGCGACGCGAAACTGGCGGTGCGCGAGGCCTACACTGAGGTGGAACACTTCAAGCGCTTTACCACTACCGGCATGTCAGTTGACCAGGGCAAAACCGGAAACATCAACGCCTTTCTGGCTTTGTCCAGCATCACCGGGCGCGCCATCGAGGATATCGGCACCACCACTTTCAGGCCACCCTATACCCCTGTCACGCTGGGTGCATTGGCTGCCGGACATACTGGTGAGGACTATCAGCCCAAACGGATACTGGCGGCTGAAAATACCCACCGAAGCCTGGCGGCCTGCTTCGAAGACTACGGTGGCTGGCAGCGTCCGGATTGCTATCCTCGCAAAGGAGAATCCGCTGAGCAGGCCATACACCGGGAAGTGTTGAGGGTGCGGAGCTGCCTTGGGGTCTATGTCAATTCACCCATTGGCAAGATTGAAGTTCGAGGGCCCGATGCCAGCGAGTTCCTGCATCGCATGTACATGAACAAGGTGCATGGACTGGCTGCTGGCCATTGTCGCTATGGCCTGATGCTGAACGAAGGCGGTGTGCTGATCGATGATGGCATCATTATCCGGCTGGCGGAAGATCACTTCCTGCTCAATACCACCTCCGGCGGCGCCAGCCGTATTCTGGGCTGGCTGGAAGAATGGTCACAAACTGAATGGCCCCGGCTGCAGGTTCTGATCGACGATGTCAGTGCCCAGTGGGCCAATTTTACCCTGGCAGGTCCCCGCTCAAGAGAACTGCTGCAGCAACTCGACAGCAGTATCGACTTTTCAGCCGGTGCCCTGCCCCATATGCAAGTCACACAAGGTGAGATTGCCGGCCTGCAGGCACGGGTCAATCGCATCAGCTTCAGCGGTGAGCTGAGCTTTGAGCTGAATATTGCGGCTTCCTGTGCCAATGAGTTCCTGCAGTTGCTGCTGCAAAAGGGCGAAGCTCTGGGCATAACAGCCTATGGAATTGAAGCACTGATGACCCTGCGCCTGGAAAAAGGCTATATGCATGTGGGCTCGGATACCGACGGAGAAACCATTCCCGACGATGTGGGCTGGGGCCAGGCAGCCAGGCAAAAGTCGGAAGACTACCTGGGCAAGCGTTCGCTGGCACGAGCGGCCAGTGCTGAACCACATCGCCGGCAACTGGTGGGTTTGCTGACGCTGCAGCCCGAAATGGCGATGCGGGCGGGCGGACATTTTTTGCCCGCATCCGTAAAACGTGCTCCGGCAGAAACTCAGGGCTGGATAACGTCTGCTGCATACAGCCCCGTTCTGCAAAGATATGTGGCGTTGGGTATGCTGCGTGGCGGTCGCGCCCGGCTGGGCCAGACGGTACAGGTTTATGACGCGGGCAGGATTTATCCGGTAAAAATTGTGCCATCCTGTTTTGTGGATCCCATTAACCAGCGGATGCGATCATGAACAGGACCGCATGGAAATTCGACACGCCGCTGGAACAGGCGGGTCTCGCTCACAGCGTTCACAAGACCGATGGCCATGAGCTGAGCCTGCTCACTTCCATTACCTTGTTACGTCTGCGCAGCCTGCAAACCCCGGCAGAACTGCAAGCTTCGCTGCATGGCAGTGGCCTGCATTTACCCCAGCTGCCGAACCAGGCCAGCGGCCAGGACCCATCGGTGCTGTGCCTGGCGCCCAATGACTGGCTGCTGTTCAGCGAATCCCTTTCTGCCGAAAGGCTGCAACAACTTCTTGAGGAGCGCATGAATCCGCGGCTCAAGGCCCTCAGCAATCAAAGTTCAGCCTACGCGGTTTTCCGGCTCAATGGCGGTATCGCGCCCTGGCTGCTGGGTAAAAACTGCGGCCTGGACTTTCGCAAAGGCGTGGCATTGGGCCAGCATTGCAGCCGCACCAGGCTGAACCATGTGCCAGCCATTTTGCATTACCACCAGCCCAGTGGTGGATCCAAGCCCTATGTATTTGATGTCATGATAGAGCGCAGCCTGGCAGCTTACAGCTGGCAGTTGTTTCTCAGGCAATTTCCCCACGCTGTTGAATCAGAGCAACTTCACGGAGCTTTTTATGAACGGAGCAAGCTATACCCCTGAAGTCTGGAGCGGGAACTCTCATGACTGTTTACGCTGAAATCACCGGTTGGGGTAAATGCTTGCCACCCGCCATCATGACCAATGATGACATGGCCAGCGTCATCGATACCTCGGATGAATGGATACGCAGCCGCAGCGGCATCAGTGAACGACGGGTGTCTCACGTACCCGTCAGCACCATGGCCAGTGTGGCTGGTCAGCGCGCCCTGGCGGCTGCAGGGCTGCAGGCCAAAGATCTGGACCTGATCATAGTCGCGACCTGTTCGCCCGATACCGTCATTCCCAGTTGCGCCGCACATGTGCAGAAAAAGATGGGTGCGGACAATGCAGCCGTGTTTGACCTGAACGCCGGCTGCAGCGGCTTTGTGTACGCTCTCAAGGTTGCCACAGCCATGATCAGGGGTGGGCATCAGAAGATTCTGGTGATTGGTGCCGAACGGATTACCTGGTTCCTCAACTGGGCCTTGCGCGACACCGCTGTGTTGTTTGGCGACGGGGCCGGCGCTGTGATTTTGCAGCCCAGCTCTGAAGAAACCGGCCTATTGGCCGCCCACCTCGGCTGTGAGGGTGAAGCTCTGGGAGCCCTGCTGGTGCCGAATTTTGGTACAGCCGGTGATCGCTTCTCGGAAAATTACGGGGTCTTCAGCGTAGATTTCGATGGTCGTGAAATATTCAAACGTGCGGTCAAAGGCATGGCTGAAGAAACCCGGCTGGTAATGGCTGAACTGGCTATGGAGGATAGTGAAATTGATCTGGTCATCCCCCACCAGGCTAATCTGAGAATCATCGAATCACTGGCCAAACACCTGCAAATCAGCATGGACAAGGTGGTGGTGAACATCGCCCGATACGGCAATACGTCGGCTGCCACCATACCTATAGCCTTATGCGAAGCCATTGAAGAAGGCCGGGTAAAACCAGGGAGCAAGCTGTTATTGGCCGCATTCGGTGCTGGCCTGACACGGGGTGCCGGATTGCTGCGCTGGGGCAAACGTACCCAGCCACTGGGGCAAAGCGATGCAGAACTGCCACCCTGTACACAAACGGCACTGGAAATACTGGGTCCGGCTATCAAGCATACCCGGGGCCCTCAGGGCCTTTAGACCCTGCTCTCCAGACCTTACTCTCCGACAGGCTGCTAGAATAGAGCGTCAGAATAACCAGCAGCAGTCCTCTGCAACAGGAAGATGATTCATGAGTGGCAAATCCACCCTGCACATTCCACATACTTCAGCCCGCCCGGGTGAAAAGCCCGACTTCCGCTATCTTAACCTGAGCCCGGCGGGTGCCATCGATAAACCGGCCAGCAATTCCCGGGTTGCGGATATCGAGTACCTGGCCACCGGACTGGTGCGCGTACTGGATGAAGATCACCAGGCAGTGGGGCCCTGGAATCCGCGGCTGGAGCAGGCCACCCTGCTGCAAGCTTTGCGTCTGATGACGCTGGTCAGGCAATACGACGACCGTATGCAACGCATGCAGCGCCAGGGCAAGATCACCTTTTACATGCAGTCGCTGGGCGAGGAGGCTGTTTCCATTGGTGCCGGCCTGGCCCTGCGCCCAACAGATATGCTGTTCCCGCATTATCGCAACCAGGGCCTCTACATCATGCGTGATACCGGCCTGGTCAACATGATGTGCAATTGTCTTTCCAATACACGGGATTTCTGCCGCGGCCGGCAAATGCCTATTTTCTACCAGCATGCGGCCGGCCGCATATTCACCATTTCCGGCAATCTGGCGACGCAATATCCGCAGGCCGTGGGCTGGGCCATGGCTGCGGCCATCAAGGGCGAAAACGATATCGCCGCCAGCTGGATTGGCGATGGCAGTACCGCCGAGGCTGACTTCCACCATGCGCTCAGCTTCGCCGCCATTTACCAGGCGCCGGTGATTCTGAATGTCACCAATAACCAATGGGCCATTTCCACTTTTCAGGGCGTGGCCGGTGGTGCGCAAAGGCCGTTCGCAGCGCGCGGACTAGGCCTGGGTATTCCGGGCATACGGGTGGATGGCAATGACTTGCTGGCAGTTTACGCTGCCACCGACTGGGCAGCCCAACGCGCCCGCAGCGGCGGCGGCCCTACCCTGATCGAACAGGTTACTTACCGCGGTGGTGCACACTCCACTTCAGACGATCCTTCCAAGTACCGTCCAAAAGACGAATGGGCCAGCTTTCCGCTGGGCGATCCGCTCAAGCGTCTGGCAGCCCACCTGGCCGGCATGGGCATCTGGTCAGATGAGCAGCAGGCTGCACTCGATGAAGAAATGAAGCAATACGTGATGGACTGCTGGAAGGAGGCCTGCATCTACGGCACCATGACCGAGGGCCCGTTCCTGGATCCGCAGGAAATGTTCGAAGACGTATTCGAAACCATGCCAGCGCATTTGCAGAAACAGCAAGCTGAAATGCTCAAGATTGAGGGGCTCTGATCATGGCTCAGATGAACATGATCCAGGCGCTGAACTCTGCCATGGACCTGATGTTGGGGCTGGATAAATCCGTTGTCATACTGGGTGAAGATGTCGGCTATTTCGGTGGCGTATTCCGCTGCACCGAAGGCTTGCAGAAAAAATACGGCGAACACCGTGTGATTGATGCACCCATTTCCGAAGGCGGCATCATTGCCACGGCCATCGGCATGGGCATCAACGGGCTGCGTCCGGTCGCAGAGATCCAGTTTGCCGACTATATTTATCCTGGCTTCGACCAGGTGGTCAGTGAACTGGCACGATTGCGCTATCGCAGTGACGGAACCTTCTATTCGCCCGTTACCATCCGTACACCTTGCGGTGGCGGTATACGCGGCGGCCAGACGCATTCGCAAAGTCCGGAAGGCATTTTTACCCACATCTCCGGGGTCAAGACGGTCATGCCATCCAATCCTTTCGATGCCAAAGGGCTTTTGATCAGCGCCATCGAATCCAATGATCCGGTAATTTTTTTCGAGCCCAAGCGCATCTACAATGGCCCCTTCGATGGTGACCCTCACAAGCCAGCCATTTCCTGGGCCAATCACCCCCTGGGCGAAGTGCCGGAAAGCTATTACAACGTGCCCCTGGGCAAGGCCGCCGTGGTCGAGGAAGGCGATGAATTGACCATCATCACTTATGGCACCCTGGTGCACGTGGCACAGGCCGCGGCCAGGGCTGATGGAGTGCGAGCAGATATCATTGATGTACGGACGCTGATGCCACTGGATGTCGACACGCTGAAGGCCTCGGTGGAAAAAACTGGCCGTTGCCTGGTGGCACATGAAGCCACCCGTTTCTGCGGCTATGGTGCCGAACTGGTGGCCACCGTGCAGGATGAGTGCTTCTATTCGCTGCAAGCGCCGATAGAGCGCGTTACCGGCTGGGATACACCCTACCCACATGCCTTTGAATGGCAGTATTTTCCCGGACAGAAACGCATGATTGCAGGCATCCGCAAGGTAATGGAGGCAGTATGAGCGAGTTCATTTTCAAACTGCCGGATCTGGGCGAAGGCACGGTAGAGTCAGAAATTGCTGAGTGGATGGTCAAGGTTGGTGACACGGTCAATGAAGAAGATCCGATCTGTTCGATGCTGACTGATAAAGCTGCAATCGAACTCTCCTCACCGGTGCATGGCATGGTCAAGTCGCTGGCGGGTGAGATTGGCGATGTGGTAGCGGTGGGTTCGCCTTTGATCATTTTTGAAACAGTGGGCGAGCGCTCCGGCGCTGCAGCCGATGCTGGCAGTACTGGCAAAACGGCAAGGGCTAAAGCCGAATCCACCAGGCCAGCGAGCATCGCGGAAGCAAAAGCAATTCATACCCAAAGCCCTGCCCAAGCGCCTGCCAGTAATGAAAAAGTCCGCACCTCACCCAGTATTCGCCGGATGGCCAGAGAAGCGGGTGTCGATCTCGGCCGGATCAGCGGCACGGGCCCCCGCGGGCGGATACTCAAGGAGGATTTCGAAGCTTTCTGTAATCAGAAGGGTTCCGCAGCAACACCGGCCAAAGCAAGCTCAGCCTCAGCCGACAGCGGTTTGCGGCGTGCGGTCGGCAGCACCGAGATCAAGGTGATTGGATTGCGCCGCAAGATTGCCGAGCGCATGGAACTGGCTAATCGCGAAATTCCGCAAATATCCTACGTGGACGAAGTGGACATCACAGCTCTGGAATCCCTGCGTGTGTTCCTCAACAGCAAGGCCCAAAGCAAAGCCGACTCACTGACCCTGTTGCCGTTTATCGGCATGGCCCTGGTGCGGGCTCTGGCTGAATTTCCGCAGTGCAATGCGCATTACGACAAGGAGCGCAATGTCATGATTCGCCATCATGCAGTGCACCTGGGCATAGCCACGCAAACCGATGATGGCCTGAAAGTGCCGGTGGTGCGCCATGCCGAGGCGCGCAGCCTGCAGGACATCTCGGCCGAAATCCGCAGGGTCAGTGCTGCAGCCCGCGACAATTCTGCCAAACGCGA
>JANOGQ010000316.1:0-6828 GCA_031406105.1 Lysobacterales bacterium
TTCCGGATCGAGGGCTTTTTTGCCTTGGATTTGCCGCTTCCCCGGGACAGGTGTTCTTCGATTCGGGTATTCTGGTGGCATGTCGCTGAAGCACACGAACCGGGTTTGATCATGGCCTCTGCCGCTGCGTTCCAGGCAGGAAAAGTCGTGCTCATTTCGGCTGTCGCGTGCCTGCTGCTGGCGCTCAGTGGCATCACCGGGCGTTACGATCGGTGGTGGTTTGATTCCCTGCAAACCATGGCTGCAAAAAATGCAACGATGCCCCCCGACACGGTCCTGATCCTTATTGATGAGCATGCCATTTCGGCGCTCGGCCAGGCACCCTTCGGCCTGCGTTGGCCGTGGCCGCGTGCCGCCTTCGCTGCACTGATCAGCGGCCTGACAGCTGCGGGTGCTGAGCATATCGTGGTCGATCTGATGTTCCTGGAAAACTCCGCGGCGGCGGAACAGGATCTGCTGCTGGGTGCGGTTGCAGCGGGTCTGCCGGGTGTAATCCTGGCCACCATCCCGGAAAGGCTGCCCGCTGTGTGGCCAGATGAATTCCGTGCTGCCTATCCCCAGTTGTTTAAAGCCGCGCCCCGGTGGGGTTACGTGCGCACCACGCCGGATTCCGATTCGGTGATTCGTCGTTATGCGCCGCTGGGTTCGCTGGCTGCGGCTGCGCTGGCATCAGGTAAAGCTCTGGCTGGGCAAGAAACTGAGTGGACCAGCGAGTCGATCCTGCTGCGCTGGCGTGGCAATCTGGAGCAACTGCGCACGCGCGGATTGCCGGTGCTGTCGGCTGCGCCGTTCGTCACTGCAGGCTGGCCATTGCTGGACCAGGCCACAGAGGCGAATCCGGATTTTGATCCCGAAGGCCTGGCGCAATTTCTGAAAAAAGCCGCTCATGTAGCTGCTTCCGGCGTGCAAAGCAACCGAGAACCCGCGCAAGTTCTCAAAGGTAAAACTGTATTCATCGGCGCCAATGCCGCCGCCACTTTTGATGCAATCGCTACCCCGCTGGGTGCACCTGAGCCCGGTGTAGTAGTGCAATGGAATGCCTACGCCAGCTTGCAGGCGGGTGATTACCTGAAAGATCCGGGGCCGGTCCCTGCCGGCATTGCAGCCCTGCTGATACTGCTGGCGCTGCCCTGGTCAGCGCGTTCGGGAGTCGGCTTGCAGCGTCCGGCTTTGTTTGCAACGGGGATGCTCATCCTGCTGGTATTAACCAGTGGCGCATTGTTCCTGGCGGGCCTGTGGTTTGCGCCAGGCTTGCCCATGGTGGCAGTCGCGATTGCGTTCACCATGCTTACCGTCGAAAGCTTCCGGGTGGAGCGGGCACGCAAGCAGGAAATCCAGGGCTGGTTTGGCGCCTATGTTTCACCGGCGGTGGTCAGCCGCTTGCTGGCTGATCCGGATGCCATCGAACTGGGCGGGGAACTGCGCGAGCTTTCGGTTTCCTTTTCAGACATTGCCGGGTTTACCACCATCAGTGAAAAGCTGTCGCCGCCCGATCTGGTGGCTATGATCAATCAATTGCTGGATGGGCAGACCGCCTGCATCCTCGATCACGGCGGCTACCTCGACAAATACATTGGCGATGCCATCATGGCCGTGTTTGGCAGCCCCGAGCCGCTGGAGAACCATGCCGTGCAAGCCTGCCGTGCGGCTTTGGCCGGACAAGCTGCGCTGGAGCGCTTCAATGATGAAATCGAAGGCAGATACGGCATGCGCCTGGGTATGCGAACCGGCATCAACACCGGGCCAGTGGTGGTCGGTAATGTAGGATCGAGCCGCAAGAAGAACTATACGGTGCTGGGCGATGCGGTGAATCTGGCCTCGCGGCTGGAAGGGGCCAACAAGGAAACCGGTACAAGAATATTGCTCGGCCCGCTGACTGCAGCGTATGCTGAGACCAGCATGGTGCTGCGCCCGGCCGCCCGCCTGCAGGTGAAAGGCAAAACCCACGCCGTTGAAGTTTTTGAACTGTTGGCTGAGCGGGTTAGCGCGGATGCTGCGACCGTCCGGTTTGCGGAGATGTTCACCCATGCATTCCGTGCCTATTGCGAGCGCGATTTCGCTGCGGCCATCGAGGCTTTTGGCAATGCCCTCGCCCTGCGCCCCGACGATTACCTGAGCGCCGGGTACCTCGAACAGTCGCAGGTTTTGCTGGCCCATCCGCCCGTGCCAGACTGGCAGGCAGTGTTGAAACTGGAGACCAAATGAAACCGATTCGGCAATTCCCCGTCTGGATGTTGGCACTCATCCTGGGTGTCCTCCTGGCCTTCAGCGCCACAGCCTTCGAAAAGGGCGACAAGGTCTGGAGCAAGCACTACGAAACGGCTTTATTGGCTGAACCCAAGCCCCTTGCGGCCACAGTTGATACCGTTGGGTTTGGGGTAAAGCTGAAAGTGACAGAAGTTCAAGGCATGTGGCTGTACATCAAAGCGGACAGTGTAAAAGGTGGGGGAAAAGAAAAAGCCGAAGGCTGGGTGTTCCAGGGCAATGTTGCCAGCGAGAAGCCCGCAATCGCACCATCAGCAGGTATGACCCAGATTGCGGCGGCGGAAACCGACACCGTGGCTGCGGCCCGGCCACTTACACCCGCAGCAAAGGGCTATGCCGAGCGGCACGGTGAATCGGATGCACTGGCGGATATCGATTGGGTGGATCAGCAGGCGGCCCTGCTCAGCCGCCGCGACGTGGTGGCGTGGATGACTGAGAATAAGCTCGGCGAGTACCGTCCATGAAACGATACATTTTCTCTTTGTTGGTATTGTCCCTCTGGTGCACACCGGCGGCTTACGCACAGATCCCGGGCCTGAAAGACCTGACCAACATCGTGGATAAGGCCAAAAAGACCACCGACGATACGGCGCGCGTGGTGAAAGGTGTTTCGGGATTGTCGCTGAGAGAAGAAGTCGCCATTGGCGATGCCGTTGCGCTCACCATTGTCAGCAACTACGGTGGCGTCTGGCGTGATGAGGCGGCCACGCGCCGGGTCAACCTGATCGGCAGCATTCTGGCTCAGTACGCCACCCGCCAGGATATGCAATGGCGCTTCGGCCTGCTGGATTCCAGCACCATCAATGCTTTTTCCGCTTCAGGTGGTCGCATCTTCATCACTCGCGGTTTGTACGAGCTTCCGCTTAGCGATCACGAACTAGCCGGTGTGCTGGCACATGAGATCATTCACATCGATGAGCGGCATGCCATCGACATCATCGCCCGTGGCGAACTGGTGGGTGGAGTATCGAGCCTGCTGGCCGACAACAATGCAGACTTTGCGGCTTACGAATCGCTGGTGGGTACTGCAGCAGACCTGATCCTGGTTAAGGGCTTCGATCCCAAAACCGAATACGAAGCCGATGCCGGCGGGCGAAATCTTGCTGCTGTTACGGGCTATGCACCCGGTGGTCTGCGAGTCGTTCTAACCCGCATTAGTGCTACAGAGGACGCTGGCGGAGCCAGCTTTTCAACACACCCATCCTCGGCGGATCGCCTGGAGCGCTTGCCGGAGGATCCACCACCCCCATAGGTTAAAATGGAGCCAGCTATCATGAGGTTTTTCGCCTGATTCCGCCTTTGGTTCAGGGACTATTGAAGGGACTATTGAAGGCTAGGCAGCTCCAGGCTAAAGGAGTAGCATGTTGCGGCTACGCAACAATCGATCTGAAAGCATGATGCAAGCCCACATCCTGGTTGTCGACGACGAACCGGACATCCGTCAGTTGGTCTCCGAAATCCTGGTGGACGAGGGTTACCGGGTGAGTATCGCCGCCAATGGTGATTTGGCCCGAGCAGAGTTTGCCCGTAAGACTCCCGACCTGGTACTGCTGGATATCTGGATGCCCGATGTGGACGGCATCACCCTGCTCAAGGAGTGGTCTTCCGGCGGCAAATTGCGCTGCCCGGTGGTAGTGATGTCCGGGCACGGCTCGGTGGAAACCGCAGTTGAAGCTACCCGCCTCGGCGCTTTCGATTTTGTGCAGAAGCCATTGTCCCTGGCGCGCTTGCTGGCGGTGGTCAGCCAGGCACTGGCCAGCGGCAAGGCCGGGCAGGATGGGAGCCAGCGACAAGCCCGTTCACCCATCAACGAACCCATGGGCAACAGCGCATCCATGCAATTGCTGCGCAGCAAAGCTGAACAGGCAGCACATCACGATCACCATGTGCTGATCACCGCCGAGCCTGGTTGTGGGCGTGAAACACTGGCGCGTTATATCCACTCGCGCAGCAACAGTAAAGGCGCGTTTGTTTGCCTGGATCATTTTGAACTCGAAGGCGACAGCATGCGCGAGTATTTGCTGGGTCGTGGCAATAGTGGCAACGGTCATCCCGGGCTGTTCGATCAGGCGGCAGGTGGAACGCTGTTTCTGAATGACATTCAGGATATTCCACCTGAGATCCGCCGCCTGATCAATCAGGTGCTGGAATCCGGCCACTACACACAGGAAGGCGAAGGCGGTAAACGCAATCTCAGTTGCCGCATCATCGCTGGTGGCAGTTCTGACCTGGTGGATCTGGCTTCACGTGATCCCAGCCTGGAGCAATTGTATTTCCGTCTGAATGTATTGCCACTGCAAATACCTTCGCTGAAAGACCGTGCCGAGGATGTTCCTGAACTGGTGCGTTTTTATGCCGACTGGATACCCAATCACGAAGACCTTCCGTATCGCGCCTTCTCCATGGCCGCCCTGAACCGGCTGCGTAATCACAGCTGGCCGGGCAACATTCGCGAATTGCGGAATCTGGTGCAGCGTTTGCTGATACTGGGTGGTGAGGGCGATGTAAGCGTGGCCGAAGTGGAAGATGCCCTGCGACTCAGCCCGACCGAACCACCCCAGGCAGAGAATTTGCAATCTGGGATTTTCGAATTACCCCTGCGTGAAGCGCGCGAACAGTTCGAGCGCGAGTATCTCAGTTACCAACTGCGCAAAGCCGGTGGCAGTGTGGGCAAGCTGGCAGAGTCGGTAGGTATGGAGCGCACGCATCTTTATCGGAAACTACGCTCATTGGGCATTGATCCGAAATCAATGGGTGGAGGCAAGCGGTGAAAATAGTTGTGCTCGGAGCTGGCCAGGTGGGCTCATCGGTGGCGCACAGCCTGTCTACTGAAGAAAACGATATCACCATCGTCGATACCAATCCGCGACGACTCAAGGAACTGCAGGACCGGCTGGATATTCGCGGTGTGCTTGGTTATGCCTCGCATCCCAAGGTGTTGGTGCGGGCTGGGATCGAAGATGCCGACCTGGTGATCGCACTGACCAACAGTGATGAAGTCAATATGACTGCCTGCCAGGTGGCGTATACCCTGTTCAACACACCCACACGTATTGCCCGAATTCGCGCCTCCGAGTATCTGGAATGGCCCGCCTTGTTCAATCGTGATCATTGCCCGGTGGATGTACTGATCAGTCCGGAAACCCTGATCGTACAGTACATCTCACGCCTGATCGAATACCCTGGCGCCCTGCAGGTGCTGGATTTTGCCGATGGCCGCGCGCAACTGGTGGCCACCCAGGCTTATGCCGGAGGTCCACTGGTGGGCAAGCGCCTGCACACGCTTGCGGAGCATCTGCCAGCCGGGGCTGAAGCCCGTGTTGCAGCCATTTACCGCCAGGACAAAACCATCATCCCTGATGGTGCCACAGTCATTGAAGAAAACGACACCGTGTTCTTTTTGGCTGCGCGCAAACACATCCGCACCGTGATGAAGGAACTGCGACCGCAGGACCGGCCGGTGAATCGCATCGTGCTGGCTGGCGGTGGCAATATTGGCAGTAACCTCGCGCGCATGCTGGAGCGGCAGCATCATGTCAAGATCATTGAGCGCGATCCCGACGTCGCCGAAATGATTGCCCAGGACCTTGAAAAAGCCATCGTTCTGGTCGGTGATTGCGCTGACGAGGCCTTGCTGCGTGAAGAAGCCATTGAGACGGCCGACGTGTACTGTGTTCTGACCAACGATGATGAGGCCAATATCCTTTCTTCCATGCTGGCCAAAAAGATGGGTGCAAAGAAAGTGATTGCCCTGATCAACCGGCCATCCTATGTGGACCTGGTCGAGTCCGGATCCATCGATATTGCGGTATCACCGCAGCAAGTTACCATCGGCGCCCTGCTGACTCATATCCGCCGCGGCAACATGGTGCGGGTACATTCGCTGCGGCGCGGTGCCGCTGAAGCCATTGAAGCCATCGCGATTGGTGACCGGCGCAGTTCGCGGGTGGTTGGCCGTAAGGTGGAAGAAATTGACTTGCCTGTAGGCACCACCATACCAGCCATCGTGCGCGGTGAGGATGTGATCATTGCCCACCATGACACCGTGATTCAAGCCAGTGATCATGTTTTGTTGTTTGTCCCGGACAAGCGTCAGATCGCAATGATCGAGCGCCTGTTCCAGGTCAGCGCAACGTTTATCTGAGGTGAGGGTCTAGTGTCCTGTCCCGCAAATATGTCGTATATTTCGCCGCGTCTTTCCGCGGCTGGCGGTGTTGCGCCTCCTCACCATAGCGGTGCTATGCCTCGTCGGCGCGCCTTGCCAGTCACGAAAATCCGATGCCCAAATATGCAACATATTTGCGGGACAGGACACCAGGGGATCTGAATGGGTTTTGCCGGCGTCCAGCGGATCATCAGTTTTCTCATCGCAGGCTCCAGCCTGATGATGTTGCCACCTGTGCTGGTGTCGTGGTGGTATCACGACGGCACCGCCAACCTGTTCCTGATCTGCTCAGCCGTATTGCTGCTGACTGGCGTACTGGTCTACATGCCGGTCCGTAACGCCTTTCGGGAGTTAAGACTGCGCGATGGTTTCCTGGTAGTTGTCAGCAGCTGGCTGGT